>JBAXDB010000054.1:0-15948 GCA_037141135.1 bacterium
CTATCTATGGGCCCTGGCCATATTGTTAACCACAGTTATTGAAAGGTAACACTATGAGAGCCAACCGTCTAATCATCGTCATCACCCTGTCTCTGTTTGCTGGGTTTGCCAGGGGCCAGTCCGGTACAGGGGAATCACCGGCCTTTGCGATAGATATGCGCACCGCGAAACTTGACACGTTGGTCATCACCCAGTGCCCAGCTCACCAAGTCAGCCGGATGGCGGCTTGATGACCCGAACAGAATCCTGTTTCCAGGCAGGTGGGACGAAAAGAGGAATGCATCGCCGGGGTTGGTAGTCGGACTGGATGGCCCGCGAAGACTCCGACGATGCCGTTTTCTCTTGAAGCATGGTGTAGCTAGCCCTATATTTTAGTTAATTACGTGTGACTAACAGTATGATCGAAAAGAAGTTTAATATTCCTTTTGTCTCTGGCCTTGCCTTGAGGGAAAAGCAGATTCAGCAGAATTATCGTCCGCTGATCGCTGTGCATAAATGGTTTGCCCGCCGGCCTGGAACGCTATTCCGGAGCCTGCTGCTTTCTGAGTTCGTGGATGGGGAGTTGGAGGATGAGTTTTACCGTTCTCAACATCTGCAGGGAAAACGGGTTGCCGACCCATTCATGGGTGGTGGAACCCCACTCATTGAAGCGAATCGTGTGGGGTGTGACTCCATTGGGTGCGATATCAACCCGCTTGCCTGGTGGATTGTCCGCGAGCAGATTGAGCACCTTGACCTCGATGAGTACCGCGCGGCGGCCGCGAAATTAAGGCAGGCTTTGGAAAGTGAAGTGGGCGCTTTATACAGAACCCGGTGCGTGTTCGACGGAAAGACGGATGCCCAGGTCAAATATTTCATGTGGGTTAAGGTGCTGGAGTGTGACCACTGCAAGCATTCCATTGACTTGTTCCCCAGCTATTTGCTGGCGGAGGATGTTCGCCATCCCCGAAATGTGATGGTGTGCTCCGATTGCGGGGAGTTGAATGAAGTCGCGGATCGGAAGGCCCCAGGCCGCTGTCTAGCATGTAGCAAGGCTCTCCATGAAACTGGCAACGTTGTTCGTCGCTCATGCAAGTGCCCGAAATGTGGTAAATCGCACGCCATTCCCGGCAAGCCGTCGGTCCCATTCGCCCATCGGCTATTTGCGATCGAGTATGCGCATCCGGGATGCAAGGTTTCCCATGCAGGTAGATTCTTCAAAAAACCGGATGCCGATGACATTCGGAAAGTGTCTGATGCAAAAGCCGATCTGGCTAAGTTGCGAACCAAATGCATTCCTGATGATGTTATTCCGGATGGAGATGAGACGGCCCGGCTGCATCGATGGGGTTATCGCCAATACCGGGAAATGTTCAATGACCGGCAGTTATTGGGCCTGGAGCATAGTGGCCGGTTGATTCATGCCGTGAAAAACGAGCGAATACAAAAGGCGTTAGCGACTAATCTGTCAGATCTCCTGCGATATCAGAACATGCTGTGCCGGTACGATGCCATGGCGCTTAAGTCACTGGATATCTTCTCCGTCCATGGATTTCCGGTTGGACTGATCCATGTGGAGTCAAACTTACTAGGGATTTTGAATCCATCCAGTGGGATACCGGTGGGTAGTGGTGGTTGGCATAATATCATCGAGAAATACACCAAAGCTAAGATGTATTGCGAGGATCCCTTCGAGATTCGACACAAAGCCTCGGGCAAGGAGGTCGTGCCCATGACGGACGAATGGATAGGTGAGTCGCGCAGTGCCAAGCATCCCCGCGAATCTCGATACGTGAGGCTTGAGTGCGGAGATTCATCTACCCAGAAATTTGCCCCGGGGTCCCTGGATGCCGTTTTTACGGATCCGCCCTACTTTGGCAATGTTCAGTACTCTGAGCTCATGGATTTCTGTTATGTGTGGTTGCGCAAGTTGATGTCCGAGTGTCCCACATTCAAACCTGCCAGCACCATGTGTTCTGAAGAACTTACGGGAAATGTGACGGCAGGGCGTGGGATTGTTCATTTTACCGAAGGACTCGCGCGGGTTTTTACCAGTATGGCTATCGCCCTGAAGAAGGGGGCTCCCCTTGCTTTCACTTTTCATCACAACGACATTAACGCCTATTTCCCTGTTGCCGTGGCTATTTTGGATTCCAAAATGGTTTGTTCTGCCGCCTTGCCTTGTCCTGCGGAAATGGGGGCGTCTATCCATATTGCTGGAACCAAGTCATCCATTGTAGATACTGTGTTTGTGTGCCGAAGTACTGGTATGGTACCCCGTAAGTGGGTGCCTGAAGATATTCCGCATTTGGTTGATCTTATGGCCGATGATATTACCCAGCTTGAACAGGGGGGCGTAAAACCTACTGAAGGTGATGCCCGGTGTGTTGCTTATGGACACCTCATTCGTTTGGCAATCTGGCGGCTGCGAAGCACTTGGGATGTAAAACTGCCAACACAGGTCAAATTGGATCTGGTGAACGAATGGTTGAGGAACTATTGCGACTTGGGAAATGTTCTGGATACTTTGGGGCAAAGAAATCAATTAATTCCTCGCCAAAGCGGTTATTTGGCAATGGAGAAACATGCGAAATACGGTAAAAAAGCAGATGAAATATCCTTTTGAGGCGACGCTTGGTGAGATTAAGCGGAAGCCAGATAAGTTTATTGATGCAGTAGTCTCTTGTCTCTCCTCGGAATTTCTAGTCATGCCCCGGGGTGCGGGATTTGTGACTTTCCCTCTCTTTGAGACAGGTTATGAGGCATTGAAGCAGGGTACATGCGGTTTTACCGTGATGGATGCCGCCACTATCCATGACATTGTTTTGAAATGCCCCATTTCGTTCGTGGTGGTACGGGCTATGCTAGGGCTTACACCCCCTGAATGGGCTTATCTGGCCTCGCAGACCACCAAGAAGGATATTTCTCAGGGTTTCATCAGGACGCTTGATAGGAAGATTCGTTCCGAACCATTGAAGCCGTTGCGGTCAACGGGAGAGATTGAGCCTAAGATTCGGATGCTGATTGAAACCGCCTGTGCGCTCCTCAAGGACGGTGTTCCCGATATTCCCGCTGATCGACTTCACAGGCTCGACAAGGCCGATACACGCGCAGGTTTGTCTGGCGTTAGGTCTTTGGCTCAAATCGGAGTCCCCTACGCGATGATGCTTTATGAGCGTTTCTTGGGACGTCCTTTTGCCGGGCATCGTGATTCCGTCAGTGAATTGGTGG
Organism: bacterium; assembly: GCA_037141135.1. GTDB lineage: Bacteria > Verrucomicrobiota > Kiritimatiellia > CAIKKV01 > CAITUY01 > JAABPW01. The sequence continues at coordinate 3,211 of JBAXDB010000054.1, forward strand.
GGGACAGCCTTGAAAATGCCATTGAAGAGGTGTTGACACGGGCTGGTATCAGTTTTCGTAAGACCAAACGCGCCGAAAAAATCGAGGGATTTGATCAATCGCCTGATTTCATCATACCCAGCGAATTCAATCCGCAGGTGATCATTGAGGCCAAAATTACAGAAGACGATGGAACCGCACGTGACAAGGTCACCCGGATTCAGCATTTGGCTGAATTAAGTCGTGCGGCGTCCAAGAGAGGTAAACCTGGTTACGAGGTTATTGCCTGCATTGGGGGCAGAGGTTTTGGTGTCCGCCGGGAAGATATGAAAAAGATGTTGCTGGCCACCAACGGCAAAGTTTTCACTCTCCGCACACTGGATCGTCTTGTTGAGTGTACCAAACTTAAAGCGTTCAAGAGCAAAGTGTAAGGTGCGTATAAGCGGAATCTGATCATTATGGCTACACAAACAGACATTGCACGGTATCGGGCTAATCTCAGGGATGAGCGTAACGCCGTGACGCTCTATGAACAATTGGCGAAGGCTGAAATCAACCCCGATCTCGCCATCTTGTATCGCAAACTTTCGGACACGGAACGTAAACATGCGGCGGTCTGGGAGCGACGTCTTGAAGAGGCGGGAGGTTCAATCCCGACCTGGACAGTCGATTGGCGCACGCGTGTACTGGGGTGGCTGGCAAAAAAGTTTGGCGTAAAATTTGTACTCCCTACCATTGCCGGAATTGAGCAGGGGGCGGCGGCCAGTTATGACAATCAGCCGGAAGTGAATCTCTCGGAGATGCCGAACGATGAGCGGTCACATGCCCGTATCTTCAAAATGCTGTCCGGTCAGGAGAATGGTTTGGCGGGCAGCGCGGTGGCCCGTCTCGAGGGGCGGCATCGCTCTATGGGTGGAAATGCCTTGCGGGCGGGGGTGTTGGGCGCCAACGATGGTTTGGTCTCGATCCTCAGTCTGGTCATGGGTGTTGCGGGGGCGGCGATGAACTCACACCTGATCCTCATTACCGGGCTGGCCGGGTTGTTGGCAGGGGCTATCTCCATGGCCTTGGGGGAATGGCTGTCTGTGCAGAGTTCCCGTGAGTTATATGAACGGCAGCTGGATATTGAACGCCAGGAATTGATTGAGGCGCCAGAAGCCGAGCGGGAGGAACTGGCCTTGATCTATCAATCCAAGGGAGTGCCTCCGGAGCAGGCCAAACTGATGGCCGATCATCTGCTTTCAGATCCGGTACAAGCCCTTGATACCTTGAGCCGGGAGGAATTGGGGATGGATCCGGACGAGTTGGGGGGCTCGGCTTGGGTCGCCGCCTTTACCTCTTTTCTGCTTTTTGCAGTTGGCGCGATTATTCCCATTATCCCGTTTTTCTTTACAGCCGGTATGAATGCGGTGTTGTGGAGTGGCGGGCTGAGTGCTGTTGGGCTTTTTGTCATTGGTGCGGCGATCACCCTGGTAACTGGGCGCGGGGTCTGGAGCTCCGGACTCCGTCAAGTGATTTTCGGTTTGACGGCCGCTCTTGTCACCTACGGCATCGGCCGCCTACTGGGTGTTCAGATCGTCGGATAAATTTGTGTTTTGACTGAAGGAATGTAATACCTAAGGTTCACTATGAAAAAATTAATCATCTTTCTGATGGTCATTCTAATCATTGCCGGCGCGGCCGCTGTAATGCAGAAAAATAGGAAGGTGGCTGCTGCCGGGGCTGCCAAGGCGGCGACGGCCAAGCTAGCGCCCGTTCCAGTTTCACTGACCAACGTAACCACCATGACGGTGCCGGTGGAACTCAGTACCTTCGGGACCGTGGAGCCCCTGACAACCGTGGCGGTGAAATCCCAGATTACCGGGATTCTGGCAAAAGTGAAGTTCGCCGAGGGGCAGGAAGTCATGGAGGGGGATCTGCTTTTTGAAATTGATCCGCGGGGGCCTGAGTCCGTGCTAAAGCAAGCTGATGGGGCTTTAGCAAGAGATCGCGTCCAGTGGGAGAATGCCCTCAAAGAGGCGGGCCGACAGGAAATTCTGCTGAAAAAAGGGATTTCGGCCCAGGATGTCCGCGACGCGGCAGTAACTGCGGCGGAGGTGCTCAAAGCCACGGTACAATCTGATGAGGCGGCGGTGGACAATGCCCGGCTCCAGTTAAGCTATTGCTCGATCCACTCTCCCGTCTCGGGCCGTACCGGAAATCAGCTTATTCATCAGGGGAATCTAGTGAAAGCAGATGATTCCACCCTGGTAACCATCAATCAGCTTCATCCGATATTTGTCCGATTTGTCCTTCCACAGCACGAGTTGGCCCGCATCCGGGCGCGTGTGGAGCAAGGCGGGTTGACTGTGGTGGCGACTCCCCAGGGAACTGGCGCATTGGCTGCAACAGGAACCGTGACGTTTGTGGATAACGCCGTCGATGAACATACCGGTACCATCCAACTGAAGGCGCGGTTTGAAAATATCCCCGCTGCCCTGTGGCCAGGCCAGTTTGTCAAGGTGGTCCTCCTGCTTTCCTCGCAAGCGGATGCGGTGGTGGTGCCGGAGTCGGCGGTGATGCTGGGGCAACAAGGGGCCTATGTCTATGTAACGGATCGGGCCGGCAGGGTGGCCCCCCGAACGATCACGGTGGATCGTACGGTGGCGGGGATGTCGGTGATTACGAGCGGGTTGATGCCGGGCGAGGAGATCGTCACGGATGGTCAGCTCCGTCTCAAGCCCGGCGCCCTCGTGAAATTCCGGCTCGCGGCCAAACCTGATTCCCTGCCGGCAGGTTCCCGATGAATCTTGCCGCGCCGTTTATCCGTCGTCCGGTGATGACCACGCTGACCGTGTTCGGGTTGGCGATTTTCGGCATCATGGCCTATCGGCAGCTCCCGGTGAGCGATTTGCCGAATGTTGACTATCCGACAATTCAGGTGTCTGCCGCCCTCCGTGGTGGAACGCCTGAGACCATGGCCGCGGCGGTGGCTACCCCGTTGGAGCGTGAATTCTCAACGATCGCCGGCCTCGATTCCATGAACTCGGCAAGTGCCCAGGGCAGCTCGCAGATTACTCTGCAGTTTGTATTGAGTCGTGATCTGGATGCCGCGGCATTGGATGTTCAGGCGGCCATCGCCCGGGCAATGCGGAACCTTCCGTCGCAGATGGACACCCCACCCTCCTACCGGAAGGTTAATCCTGCCGATCAACCTATTCTTTATCTGGCTCTCACCAGTCCCACTCTGCCGCTTTACGAACTGGACGAATATGCGCAGACGTTTCTGGCGCAAAATATCTCCATGCTGGATGGGGTTGCCCAGGTTGCGGTATACGGCTCCCAGAAATTTGCGGTGCGGGTCCAGTTGGATCCCCACGAACTGGCGGTGCGGGGTTTGGGTCTGGACGAGGTGGCCGACGCCCTCCAGCGCGGCAACGTGAATCTGCCCACCGGGATTTTGTATGGCCCCAACCGGGCTTTCGCCGTGCAGGCCAACGGGCAGCTTTTGAAGGCAAAGGATTATCGTTCCCTGATTGTCGCCTACCGGAATGGCGCCCCGGTACGCCTGGAGGAACTGGGCTCGGTTCTGGATAGTGTCGAAAACAACAAGGTGGCGGCCTGGTACTGCACCAGCAACCTGGTGCAGCGCTCCATTGTGCTGGCGGTTCAGCGCCAGCCGGGAAAGAATACCGTGGAGGTGGCGGCAAATGTCCGTAAATTGCTGGCACGCCTGAATGCCGATCTGCCTGCCGCAGTTTCTCTGGAGGTGCTGGTTGATGCGAGCGAGTCGATCAAGGCGTCGTATGAGGATGTTAAATTTACGCTTTCCCTCACTTTGGTCCTGGTGGTATTGGTCATCTTTATTTTCCTGAGAAACGTGTCGGCGACATTGATCCCGAGCCTGGCCCTGCCCATGTCCCTGTTCGGCACGTTTGTGGTGATGGCAATCCTGAACTACAGCCTGGATAACCTGTCGCTGATGGCTCTGACGCTGGCGCTGGGCTTTGTTGTGGATGACGCCATCGTGGTGCTGGAGAACATTGTCCGCCACCGAGAAATGGGCAAAGACGGCTATACGGCGGCTCTGGATGGGACGCAGGAAATCAGCTTTACAATTGTCTCCATGACGCTATCCCTGGCCGCGGTCTTCATCCCGGTCCTGTTCATGGGCGGAGTGGTGGGTCGGTTGTTCCGTGAATTTGCCGTGACCATCGGTGCGGCCGTGCTCGTTTCCGGTGTGATCGCGCTCACGTTGATTCCCATGCTCAGTGCCAGATTTGTCGGCGCCTCGGCACATGGGGGGCATGGGCGGCTGTATCAATTGATGGAGAACGGCTTTGACAGAATGTTGAGGCTTTATGCCTCCGGCCTGCGTTGGTCGCTCGATCACTGCCGGACGATGATGGCGTTGGCTCTGATCACCTTGATGGCCACCGGAGTTCTGTTCTGGCTGGTCCCCAAAGGCTTCATGGCCAGTGAGGACCGGGGACGGATCGACATCAGCACGGAGGCGATTGAGGGGATCTCGTTTGAATCCATGGTGAATCACCAGCAGCAGATGGCCCGGATTCTCCAGGAGGATCCAAATATTCAAGGGTTTATTTCCAGTGCCGGCGCCCGGGGAAGCAGCGGGGGGAATAACGGCCGGTTTATTGTGAATCTTAAACCCCGCCATGAACGCCGCATGACCACGGATGAAGTGGTTCAGTCCTTGCGTGCCAAGCTGTCAGTTGTTACCGGGATCAGGGCGTTTCCGGTTAATCCCCCCTTGATCAATATCGGCGGACGCTCAACTAAAAGTCCGTATCAGTATACTCTTTCAAGCACGGATACGGCTGAGTTGTATCGTTCAGCGGACCGGCTGACGGAACGGCTCCGGGCTCTGGAAACCCTGCAGGATGTGACGAGCGATCTTCAGTTAAAAAATCCTCAGCTTAACATCGAGATTGACCGCGACCTGGCCTCCTCCCTCCAGATCACGGCCGACCAGATAGAAACGGTGCTGTTCAACGCCTACGGGAGCCGGCAGGTTTCCACCATCCTTTCGCCGAACAACCAGTATGCCGTCATTCTCGAGATGCTGCCGCGGTATCAGGAGGATCCTTCCGTGCTCAAGTGGCTCCATATCCGCGCCGGGGATGGGCGGTTGGTCCCGCTGGACGCTGTCGCGCGCCTGAGGAATGACGTGGGGCCGGTATCCATCAATCATTCGGGGCAGATGCCCTCCGTGACGATTTCCTTTGATATCCGGCCCGGGGTGTCTCTCGGTGAAGCCGTGGAACAGGTGAACACCCTGGCCCGCGAGGTGTTGCCGGCGCGTATCCGCACCATGTTTCAAGGCACGGCGCAGGTCTTTCAGTCTTCCTTCCAGGGCATGGGCTGGCTGCTGGCATTGGCCGTTCTGGTGATCTATATCGTTCTGGGCATTTTGTATGAAAACTTCTTCCATCCTGTGACGATTCTGTCCGCGCTGCCCTTTGCCGGGGTGGGGGCGGTGGCGACGTTGATGGTGTTCGGGGCAGAGTTGTCGATCTTTGCGTTTGTTGGCATCATCATGCTGGTGGGTTTGGTGAAGAAGAACGGAATCATCATGGTCGATTTCGCCATTGCGGCACGGCGCGAGCAGGGTAAGTCCGCCCGTGAGGCCATTTATGAGGCCTGTCTGGTCCGGTTCCGTCCGATCATGATGACGACGATGGCTGCGCTGGCGGCGGCCATCCCGATTGCGGTTGGCTACGGGGCGGGGGGCGAAGCCCGGCGGCCCCTGGGGTTGACTGTGGTGGGAGGGTTGCTTTTCTCCCAGACGCTGACGTTGTTTGTCACCCCGGTATTCTATCTCTACATGGAGCGACTGCAGGAATTTTTAAAGAAACGGAAGAAATCTTAACATGAAGATCTCGCGCATAGTCTGGTTGTGCACGGTGCTGGTGTTACCCGGCGAATCATTCTGTGCCGAAAGCAATTTGCCACCCTTCCGCGTTTCTTTGAACGAGGCGGTGATGCTGGCGTTGGAACACAACCCTGCCTTCCGCGTCCAGCGCCTCCAGCCCCAAATTGTCCAGACACGTGAAGGGGTTGCCCGGGCATCCTTTGATCCTGTCCTCTTTGGGGGTGTTTCCCGGAATCGCCAGAATGGGCCCCAGTATGCGTTCCAATCGGGAAGTGATTCAAACAAGGAGACCACGACTGACAACACAACCCTCCAGGCAGGGGTGGCGGAAACACTTCCCACCGGAACCCGCTTGGAACTGAGCGGCCAGACGGCAGTGGATCATCCCGTGTATAACCATACAGCCTCCCGCATTGGAATTTCGGTGGACCAACCCCTGCTGGAAGGCGCAGGGCTGGATGCGAATCTTGCGATTTTGAGACAGGCCCGGCTGGACACGCGGATCTCTGTGTTTGAGCTGCGCGGCTACACGCTGGCCCTGGTGGCGGAGGTCGAAAGGGCTTATTGGGAGTATGTCCAGAATCGTGATCAAGTGGAGGCGTTTCGGGATTCCCTGCGAGTGGCGGAGCGGCAATTGGATGAGACCCGCGAGCGCATCAGTGTGGGCAAGTTAGCCGATTTGGAAGCCGTGGCGGCTGAGGCGGAATTGGCCTCACGGCGAGAGGGGCTGATTGTTGCGGAAAGTCTTTTCTCAGCATCACGTTTGAGGTTGCTGCGTCTGCTCAACATTCCCCGGCCTTCCCTGTGGACGCTGACTCCGGAGGTCTCTGATGAGCCGCTCCCGCCTGCCACGACGCTGGAGAATGTGGAGACCAATGTGACGGCGGCCCTGGCGGACCGGCCGGACCTCAATCAGGCACGTCTCGCCCTTGAGCGGGGGGATATTGAGGTTGTCCGTACCCGGAACGGACTCCTGCCGAAGCTGGATCTGTTTGTCACGTTGGGTCGCAGTGGCTATGCGTCCTCATTTTACGATTCCATGGAGGGGCAGGACGCCAGGGGGTACGATGTCGGTGTTGGATTGCTGGTGGATTACCCGTTGAAGAAGCGGGTGGCGGGGGCGGATTACCGGCGGGCCGTGGTAGGCCGCCAACAGGCCGAGGAGGCGTTGACCAATCTTTGTCAATTGGCGCAGGAGGATGTGCGGGTGGCCTGGGTTATGGCAGAGGCGGCGCTGGCGCAGGTGGGGGCCGCACGCGTCACAGAGAAATTGCAGGAACGAAAGCTGGAGGCCGAACGCTTGAAGTTCATGGAAGGAAAATCGACGTCTTTGTTGGTGGCCCAGGCCGAACGCGACCTTCTGGCAAGCAGACTGTTCACGATCCGGACGGTTATTGCATCCCTGACGACCCGCACCGACCTCTATCAGAAGGACGGCTCGCTTCTCGCTCGCCGCGGCCTCACCGTGCCGCAAGAATGAGGTTTTTCTCATTGTGTCTTGTGCCGCGTGGGTTGATGTGCTAAAACTTCCGCCCTTTAACGGGAGGGAAATCGAAAGTATGCAAGCATTAGCACACATCCCCATGGGGGAAGACCAGTTTGAAGAGTGGTTCTTGTCCAAGATATCCAGCGAGAATATGCCCGTGGATGACATGCAAAATGCCTTGAGGGAATTACATCGGGGCGGGATGGGGGCTAAAACCAGTGGCTGGGCCGAACTGATGGAAGATGCTTTGATCGAGCAGGGCAAGCCGGATGACGCGGTCAAAGTGCTGGGGATGCGGGCCAATTGGAACAGCGGTGTTCCGGCTTTCCGTGATATCTGCATCAAACGATTGGCCTACATTTATAGAAATGATCCCGTCCGGAAGAAGTTTGTAACCAATCTGGGGCTTGAAAAAGGGGTGGGCCTGGCCGAATGTTTCCGTCGATTGGGTATTCTTCTGCGCCTCACGCCCGGCATGCTTTGTATGGACAAGACGTGGGGAGTCGGGGCGATCAAGACGGTGGACGCCTTTTATGAGCGGGTCGCCATTGATTTTACCCGCAAGATGGGGCACGAGATGTCTTTCGCCTATGCCGCCGAAACGCTTCAACCGGTTGGCGACGAGCATTTGCTCGCCAGGAAATATCGTGATGCCGTGACGTTGGCGGCCCTGGCTGAGACTGAGGCGGCGGAACTGGTTCGTATCGCACTTCGCAGTTATGGCCCCTTGACGGTGAACCGTTTGCAGGAGATTCTCTCGGATGGCATTATCAAGCCGGACGCGTGGAAAACTTTCTGGGATTCCGCGCGCAAGGCGTTAAAGGCCGATCCGCTGGTGGCGATTCCCTCCAAACGCAGTGAGCCAATTGTTCTGCTGGAAAAGGCGCAGGCCTATGATGGTACCTGGTTTGCAACCCTGGCGAGTGAGCGGACCGCGGAAGGGATATTTACGCGTCTTAACGAGCTGGCCGAGAATGCCAAGCCAGGGGATTTGGATGCGGCCGGGTTGCATGTTGTCGGGGAACGTCTGGCTTTCCTGATGCGTGGTTTCGGCGACAAGGACATGAATATCCGGGTCCAGATCGTGGTGGCCGCGCGGCAGTGGAATGTGCCTGCGGAACAGGTGGATTGGGTGAAGGAAGCCGATAGCCTGATTGAACCGGTGAATTTCATGGCGGCGGCCACGGCCATCAGTTCCAAGCGACTTGAAGTCCTTTTGAAGTTGCTGGCCGATCGGGATAGCGCGCGGTTGTACGACACCATTCTTGGCGCCATTCCCTCGATGTACATGAATGTCCTCAACACCTGTGTAACCTTTATGATTGAAGCCGGGCAGGAAGAGGCCTGTGTGGCGGTGTTTAAAGAATTGGTCGGCATGCGCAAGGCGGGGGTGGAAGTTCTGTTCTGGCTGGCTAAACGTCCCGAGCGCCTTGAGGCATGGGGATTGGGCACCACCGGAGATCTGGCGTTCCACATTCTTCCGGCCATGGAAAAGACCTACAACGGGGAACGACTGCGTGCCGCCAATCAATTGGGTGAACTGGTTCAGCAGCGCGAGTGGCTGGAAGCGGCGGCAAAGGCCATGAATGAAGTCCAGCGGACCAGTTTCATTCGCTATCTGCGGGCTGTCATGGGCAAGATTACTGTGGATACCCAGGCCATGATCGGGCGTATTGTCAGGGTCTATCCTGACCTGGTTTCATTGTTGGTCGATAAAAAGTCCGAGGCGGAAGAGGTGTCTAGCCCCAAGAATGGGTTGACCTCCTGGCGCTCCTATCGGCAACGCCAGAAATTGCTGGAGAAGATTGTCAACGAGGATATTCCAAAAAACAGCCGCGATATCGGGGTGGCCCGGAGCTATGGCGATCTCCGGGAGAATTTTGAGTACAAGACCGCCAAGGAACAGCAGGGCATTCTCATGCATCGCAGCGCTGAACTTGATCTTGATCTTAAGACGGTGCATGGAACTGACTTTTCCAATTGTGCCACGGATGTTGCGGGCATGGGCACAACGGTGGTTCTCCAGATGGGAAATGGCCGGAAGAACACTTTTAGTATCCTGGGCGAATGGGATCAGGATACCGAAAAAGGAATCATTTCCTGCAGTAGCAAGTTGGGTAAGGTGCTGGCAGGTCGTCATGTGGGGGATGAACTTGAAATTCCCGGCGATAAGGAGAATGAGAAATGTCGCATCATTGAGGTTGGAGCGCTTTCGGCCGACATTCTCGCATGGGCCAAAGGGAACTGATGGCGTGGTTGACATCAGGTGATCCGTTTGATATTTAGGCGTGCTTTTTCTGCGAAAACAGAAATTGAATTTGGACGAAAGGGCGAATGGAGACTTATGGCAAAAAAAACGGCTAAGACAGGCAAAGTGCTGAAAAAATCGGTTAAGGCAAAGGGGAAAACAGCCACAAAGGTTGTAAAACCCGTGGCGAAGCCGGTTGCAATCTCCAGAAAACCCGTGGCGAAGCCGGTCTCCAAGGCCACGGGGGAAAGTCCTGTTGCTGGCAAGAATAAGCAGTCTTTAAAAAAGGCCGCGCCGGTGAAGGTGATCGCAAAAAAAATTGAAGCCAAGCCCGTGCGGAAGTCGCCGCTTGATGACAAATCACTGGTGCAGTTGAAGGATATGCTGGTCAAGATGAGGGATCGCTTAACCGGTCAGATTACCTCTCAATCGATCGATTCTCTCAAGTATGTTGACGATACCTCTTCCGAGGATCGCACCGATGATTTTGACAAGGAGTTCGCCCTGAATCTGGTCAGCAGTGAGCATGATTCGGTTTTCGAAATCGATAACGCCCTGCGACGTATCGCCGAGGGCATCTACGGCTTCTGCGATGGGTGCGGCTGCGCGATTGAGAAACCACGTTTGCATGCCCTGCCCTTTGCCCGGATGTGCATCCGTTGCCAGTCCGAGCAGGAAAAGGGACGTGCCCGGTACCGCCCGTTTGGGGACACCCTGGCGCAGGGAGTCGAGCAGGCTCCTGATGTCACAGAACAAGAGGAAGCGGAATAAACGGACTTGTCAGGTTATTCTCCCTTGCTGCATGGTGGCAGGCTCATAGGTTCATGATGCAGGTTTTATTGCTGAGTATTGCGATTATTGTGCTCGACCAGATCACCAAGACTCTGGTCGCACTTAAGTTTCACCTTAGCGAAAGCATAGTGCTCATTCCTGGATTTTTCAGCCTTACCTATGTGCGTAACACCGGTGCGGCTTGGGGAATGTTGGGCGGGTGGAATGGAGTTCTGGTCGCTTTATCAGCAGTCGTGCTGGTGTTGCTGATTGTCTTCCGGCGCTCTTTTTTGACAGACAGCCTGATTCACCGGCTATCACTCGGCTTGATGCTGGGGGGCATTGCCGGGAATTTGTTCGACCGGATCAGGTTTCAGTATGTTGTCGATTTCCTCGATTTCTATTGGACCACTCATCATTTCCCGGCTTTTAATGTCGCGGATGCGTCCATCTGTGTCGGGGTTGCCCTCTATATGATTTCCTCATTTTTCACACATGAGGATCAGGCCCGGAGCTGATGAATCCCTCCGCCTGTAACGCTCAGGCCTATTTCCTGGTCGGCCCGACGGCCGCGGGGAAAACCACCGTGGCGCAACGACTGGCCGAATCCATGGGCGCCGATATCCTGTCGGCCGATTCCATGCTGGTCTATCAGGGCATGAATATCGGCACCGCCAAACCGTCCGCGGCAGAGCAGAGCCGGGTCCGTTATTGGGGACTGGACCTGGTGGAACCTTCAGAATCTTTCAGTGTCGCGCGTTTTATTCAAGAGGCTAGGCGTTGCTTTGAATCGGCCCGCGAACGGGGGGTCACTGTTATCATTGCAGGGGGAACCGGGCTCTATATCAAGGCATTGCTCAATGGCCTCGATGAGCTCCCCGATCCATCCCCGGAAATACGGGCGCGCTGGCAGGCGGTTCTGGAGCGGGACGGCGTGGAGGGGCTGAGGACGGCACTGGCAGCTCGAAATCCCGCGTGGCTGCAGGTCTTGGCCGATCCTTCCAACAGCCGGCGTTTAATGCGGGCTTTGGAACTCATGGATTCCGGTTTTTCAGAGCCGCCCCAATCCTGGGGTAAACGTTCCCGTGAGTCGTGGGTCACAGGGCTCGAGGTGCCTCGCGACGTATTGATCCAGCGTATCGAACTTCGTGTTAACGAGATGTACGCCGCCGGCTTGCTGAATGAAACTCAGGCGTTGATGGCCCGCTATGGGGCGCTGTCCGAGACCGCCGCAGGCGCCATCGGCTATGCCGAGGCCATGAGTTGTCTAAAGGGAACGCTGTCGCGGGCGGCGGCGGTTCAACTGACCATTCAGCGTACCCGCCAGTTGGCCAAGCGGCAGATGACCTGGTTCAGACATCAGATGAGGGTTTTCTGGGTTCCCGGGGCGGGAATAGATTTAGATGCGTTGGTGGCGAAAGTGGCTGAAGATTGGATGCAACACGGCCCTCAGTCCGTTGTTTGTTAATTTATCTTTAACTTTAGCTATAATATATTAGATTACCCTCCATGACTACAGAGGGTGAGGTTTATAGTTTGCCGGAAGTGGGCGGGGGTGCGCTGTGTTACCGGATATGTGATATGCCGGCGCGATTGAGGCCCCGCGAAGCTGTCGAGCGGCAAGGCGTTGAACATGTTTCGGATGAAGTGATCCTTGCCATTCTGTTGCGCACCGGTTCACGGGGACTTAATGTGGTGGATCTGGCCGAGCGGATTCTTTTCAAATACGGAAGCCTCACGGCACTGGCACGGGCTTCGGTGGAAGAATTATCGCAGGAAAAGTCGTTTAAAGGACTGGGCAAGGTGAAGGCTCAGATCTTACGTTCGGCGTTGGATCTTGCCCGACGCATGGCCGAGGAAACCAGAGACGAGCGCGGTGTATTCGTCAGGGCCCCTGAAGATGCGGCTGATCTGATGCGGGAACAGGCGCGCGGCCTTGACCATGAGCGCTTCTGGACATTAAATCTTGATACCCGCAACCGGTTAAAAGGTGTTCCGCGCGAAATCTCAAAAGGGATTCTGGATGCAAGTCTGGTTCATGCCCGCGAGGTTTTTACAACCGCCATTCAATCGGGATGTGCCGCCGTGGTGCTCGTTCATAATCACCCCTCCGGTGATCCTTCTCCCTCCGCGGAGGATCTGAAGTTGACGCGGCAGCTAGTACAGGCAGGACAGGTCATCGGGATCAAAGTTCTCGATCATATCATTGTCGGCCGCAAACACGCGGGAAAATCAAAAGACTTCCTCAGCCTGCGTGAGAGTGGACTTGTTACGTTTGATGAATGAATATCAGTAGGCAGTAGTCAGTAGGCAGTTGGCAGTAGACAGTTTGCAGCAGAAAAATTATTTTTTGCCCACTGCCCACTGCCCACTGCCCACTGC
>JBAXDB010000055.1:0-15919 GCA_037141135.1 bacterium
GTTTAAAGAAGAGATAGAGACAACTCAGTAGACAGCTTCCTAGAAATAAGCCCATAATATAAACAAGTGGCGACCGGTGCTGGACCAGCGGAATATAAATGAATGCCCGCAACACCACGACTGGCCCTAAAAGCATCAGAATGAAGCCGAGATAAAACGAAATAGACATTAATAGCGGGCGGCGCCACATGAAACTACACGCCCGCAAGGTTTCCCGGAACCATGATTTCTTCCAGGGCATCTCCTGCCGCAGAAAAATCCGGTGGTCATCCGGAACAATCGTCGTGGCCACCGCATCAGCCGCATAAGCGACCTTGTACCCCTGCTTCAGCAATGAATTGGTCAGGCTGCGGTCATCCCCGAATGCGGCTGGCTGCCCGAAAAAAGTCTGGCTCAGCCATTCATCACGCACCGACATAAAAAGCGCTTTACGACAGGCCGCCAGCTGGCCGGACAGGCATGTCACGGAACCAAAGACACTTTCGGCCGCCTTCACAACCCTGAAGGCAAAATAATACCGAACCGCCTGCATCCGCGTCAGGGCGTTCGTCCGGCTATTTGCGACCTCACAATGCCCGGTAACCGCCACAACGCCCGGATCAGCAAATGGCTTCATCAGGTTTTTCAGCGCATCCGGCTCCAGAAAACTATCGGCCTCAATGAAAACCAGAAAGTCACCTGTAGCACGGTCCGCGCCAGCCGACATTCCATGCCGTTTCCCGAGCGATTGCACATGCGTGATAACCTCCACCTCGGGATATTTAATGCGAGCCTCTTCAATGGCTGTCCCTGTCCCATCCGTGCTACCATCATTAATCACGATGAACTGCAACAGGTCGACGGGATACGCCGATTCCATGACCTGGACAATCATCCGCCCCACATGCTCACGCTCATTGCATACGCTAGCGATAACGGTAATCCCAGGCAAACCCTTCAACGGCTTGTGTCGCCGGTAAAAGGCGGCGAAAATAAAACGCGTGATGAGATAACCCGCCACCAGAATGCTGTAGACAAATATCGGAATATCCAACCGGAAGAGATAGAGGTTCTCATATTTCATGATCAGGACAATACTGATCGCGATCAGAAAGAACATCGCCGCACCCCAGCGCAGCCTTGCCCAGGTCGTGCGCGCCAGACGGACGCCCAACTGCTCCTCAAACTCTACACCGTATTGGGTGCCAGAAGGATGACGAAAACGCACCGTGGCTTCGAATTTCAATCCCCCTTGGATAAATCGCTCCGGCATTACCCCCTCAGGAACCTGGAACTCCAGCGTCACCACGGATACCGTCTCAGGAATTTCGAGCCCCGCCAACAGCACCCCGCCCTCAGAGATGTCCAGCACCGTGGCGGTCATTGCCTGAAGCGCCCCCCCATGGGGAGTATATTTCACAGTCACCGGAAAGGACGCCAGATAACGCAGATGTTTACGGCGATCACTGGAGTTCGCCCTGGATAAATTACGGCGCCTCCGGTCAGACCGGGACATCGGGTAATCATTTTTGCGCAGGAGTGAATGCATCTGGCGGGATAGTATGTCAATTAATTCTAGATTTGGCAACATTCACTACTAATTTAATCCTATTTGCAGCAGGATGTCGTTAATGGGCTATTGAATTGCCTTGCATATCACTTGCGATGAAAAGTATTTATCCTTACATGACAACAAAGTTTTCATGGTTTCAATTTCATACGTTTTTCATACTCCTTGCCCTGATATTCATGGGCAGCTGCAAAGCACCAACACCTCCCGCCCCCCCCGCTCCCGCTCCCCGCCAGATCCAAACGCCTCTTTCCCAAATCTCCCCCATAACAAAAACACAACCAGTCCTGATCATTAAACCAACTGACTCGGTGGTAATTGCGGCTGAGCGCAGTTATGCCGAAAAAGTTTCAGACCGTTTACGTGGCTGGATCCAAAGCGTCGGCATCCCCGTCAACCAAGTGACCGACGGCCAGTTTGCCGCCGGCGCATTCCAGGATGCCCGGGTCGCCATCCTGCCCTACAATTCCACTTTGAGCTCAAAAGAACTTCTCGCCTGTCGCCGTTTTGTAGAGGGGGGCGGAAAATTGATTGTGCTATTCTCGGCAGACCCGGGGCTTGCAAAATTAATGGGGGTCCGACTGGGTAGCCTGACGAGAGCGCCCGGCGCCGACTCCTGGAGCGCCTTCCGTTTTGTTGAAAATGCGCTTCCCGCCATCCCGGCCCGGATTGAGCAAACCTCCCTCTCCCTGATTCCAGCCTACCCCGCCGGACAGAATGCACGGGTCATCGCCTGGTGGGAAAACACTTCCGGTCAACTCCCCCCGGAGCCCGCCTGGCTACAGTCGGATCGCGGCTTCTGGATGTCCCACATTCTGCTGGAAAGCGATGTTCCCGCGAAAAAACGGCTCCTCGTCAACCTCCTTGGCACCTGTGATCGCGACTTGTGGCGGGTGGCCGCCACCCACGCCATCAACCAGGCCGGACAACTTGGCAAATACCAGAATTCCGCCCAGGCCATCGAATCTATCCGCACCCTCGCCCGCGAAAATAATACAAGCGAGACGGCTCTGCCATTACTCGACCGGGCAGCACAACTCCAACAAAAACTTTCAAAGGAATATCAAGGCGGACATTATGCGCAAACAATCCAGTCAGCCTCCCAGTTAGACACCACCCTGACGGAAGCCTACGCCTCCATCCAGCCGTCGAAAGAGGGCGAATTCCGAGGGGTGTGGAATCATTCAGGAACAGGCTTCACGCCCGGTTCATGGGACCAAACCTGCCAAATTCTCGCCCGCGCCGGAATGACCGCTGTCCTGCCCCATGTTCAACGACCATGGTGTGCACATTACCCCAGCCGGATGACGGCCCCCTCGGACATCCTGACCCGCTACGGAGATCAGGTGGCGGCCTGTTGCACCGCCGCCAAACACTACGGCCTCGAAACACACGCCTGGGTCATTCTCTGGAATCTGGAGGGCGCTCCTGATGAGACCATTGCACCGTACCGGAACGCCGGACGGCTGCAGGTTTCGTCTACCGGAACAACCATCAGCTGGCTCTGTCCGTCTCACCCCTCCAACCGGACGTTCGAACTGTCCCTGATCAGGGAGTTGGCTTCACGCTATCCCCTGCTCAACGGCATACATCTGGATTATACGCGGTTCAAGTCGCAGGATTTCTGTTACTGCAACGGTTGCCGGACTCGCTTCGCCCAGGCGACAGGAATTTCTGTCCGCCACTGGCCCGCAGAGGTCCTCACCGGCCCCCGGCAGGCGGCTTACCGGCAATGGCGCCGGGATCTCCTGACCAGGTTCGTTTCCGACGTTCACCAGAAAGTCCATCAGATCAATCCCGAATTGAAGCTTTCCGCCTCCGTCTATCCCCTCTACCCCGGGGTACGCGATTCCATTGCGCAAGACTGGGGCGAGTGGCTCAGACTGGGGTTGCTGGATTTTGTGTGTCCCATGAGTTATACGGCCAGTCCTGAGAAGTTTATCGAATGGTATCGCCGGCAGGTTGCCTATCCGGGCGTAAAAGGCAAAGTCTACGCAGGCATCGGTGTCACCTCCATGGAATGCCGCCTCACAGCCGTTGAGACCATCACCCAGATCAACGCATTGCGAAAGGATGGCGCCACCGGCTTTACCCTCTTTGAGGCCAATCCCACCCTGAAGAACGATATCCTTCCCTATTTGCAGATGGGGACAACCAAGTGAGTTGATGGGTTGCTAAGTTGTCGAGTTGTTGAGTAAAAACGCGCAAGACTTTGTATTTCCATCAACAACTCATCAACCTGACAACTCAACAACTGGCTATCTACTCCGCGTGATTGCTTTGACCGCGTCTGACTTCTGCGCTATTTTTTCAGTTCGCATGAATGAACCCGGTCAAAATTATACAACTGAACTTTTTCTTGTCACCGTCTGCCATGGCCTGCTGATTGGCGCCATCATTGCCGCATCTTTCATTCATGGCTGCGACGCTCCGGTCTCTGACCTCAACTCCCCAATGGAACTGATTGTTGAGGCCCCTCCCAATGATTCCAGCCCGATCCCCACCGAACTGGCACAGCCATCTCCCGAACCCATGCCGGAGAAAGTGCCGGATAAACAGGTCGACGACACAAAGGACGATGCGCCTCCCGATCCCGGCGACATTCCCGTCGCAAAACCAAAAGATAAGGATAAAGACAAAAAGAGGCCTGCCCCCAAGCCGCCAGAAATCAAGAAAACTGACAGCAAATCACCAAAAATCAAAGTCAGCACCACCAAGGTCAAACGTCCGCTGCCCGGTGGCAAGGGCAAGCTCACCGCCGAAGAAGTCCGCAAGCTCCTCGATCGCGGCGCGAAAATCGGCAACAAGTCCACCCTTTCCGAAGCCGATATGCGCCGCCTGCTGAACAGCGACAGCCGGTTCGGGGAAGGCTCGGCCGTGACACAGGAATTCATTGTGCTGGACATGGTCCGACAGGCCATGTACCGCGCCTGGAATCAGCCCACTGATATTGGCATCGCCGGGCTGGTCACCCGCGTGGAACTGACCTTTAACCCGGACGGAACCATTGTGGGAAACCGGATTCTCAGCAGTTCGGGAAATAAAACCATGGACGCCTCAGTGATGCGGGCCGTCGAATCTGTCCGTCGCGTCTCCGGCCTGCCGGCGGGCTATCTTTCCTCGCATCGCCGGATTCCGGTTGCGTTTGAATTGACAGGAAACAATTGAAGGAGATAATGCGCCTCTTATGAAAACCATTTTATGCTATTCGCTGGTCGCCCTGACCCTGGCCTCAACGGCCCCTGCCCAGGAAGTCCGGGTTATAAAAGCATCCGGCTCCAAAACCAGTCTGGACCTATCCGCCTACGGAGCCGCTGGCGCCAATGGCTTTGTCTTCCGCCAGACCCTCACATCCGATCTTGAACATTGCGGCTGGTTCTCGATGATCCGCCCCGCCACCTTCACCGTTACCGGCTCCTGCCATGACAATGCCGGCACGCTCACCGTTGACTGCCAGGTGTTGAACGTCCTGAAGTCCAGCGCGGTACTGAGCAAAACTTACACCGACTCCTCTGCGAACGCCCGCCAGCTCGCGCATAAAGTGGCGGACGACATCATTATGGCGATCAAGGGATTCCGCGGCATCTGCTCGGGCCGCATTGTGATGATTGGGAACGGCACCGGCAACAAGGAGCTTTACACCTGCGATGCCGATGGCGGCAACCTGCGCCAACTCACTCACGACAAATCCATCAGCCTGGCTCCGCGCTGGTCGCCTGATGGCTCCAAAATCGTCTACACTTCCTTCCTGAAAGGCTTTGCCGACATCTATATGATTGAGGCCGCATCAGGCAAGCGCTCTGTCGTCTCCCGCAGTCCTGGCATCAACATGGCGGGGGCCATCTCACCCGGTGGCGGGGAAATGCTGATGGTACTTTCCAAAGATGGCAATCCCGAAGTCTACTCAAAATCGTTTGGCAGCGGCCAACTGACCCGCCTGACCCGCACCCCACGGGCGGGCGAAGCCAGCCCGACCTGGTCACCTGACGGTTCTCAAATCGCCTATGTCTCCGATATGGCCGGCGCAGGCTCCCCCAACCTCTACATCATGGACCGTAGCGGCACCAGCCGGCGACTGACTTCACGTGGCAAGGAAAACATCGATCCCGACTGGGGCGCCAACAACCTGATCGCCTTCAGCAGCCGGCGGGGCGGCCTGTATTCCATTTTTGTCATCAATCCCGCCACCATGGAAGAACGGCAGGTCAGTCCCTCCGACGCCAGTTACGAGGATCCCTCCTGGGCTTCCGACGGCCGCCACCTCGTTTGCACCAAACGGGAAGGGCATGGAACGCGGATATATCTCCTTGACACCATGGGAGACGCCCCCGTATGTTTGACGCCATATAGTGGAAGTTGGTCCGCACCTTCGTGGTGTGCGAAATAAACCATTTTCTTCATTTAACTGAACGCAATAAGGAATAGATATTAATGAATACACGTTTCGCAGTTTCGATGATCCTCGTGGGCGCCATGGCCTTTTCAATGACCGGATGCAAAGGTCTGTTTGGCAAAAAGAAATCCAGCGAAGGCCTCACTGATGTCAGCGGAATGACGGGCCAGGGCGGCTTGGATGTACAGAATGGCGGCACCCGTATAGGCGAGGGCGTTGGCCAGGTTGTTAATGCACAACTCTCCGCGGTTCAATTTGCTTTTGACAGCGCTCTGGTGGATGACACCGAACGCGCCAAGACGGAAGCGGCAGCCAGTTACCTGAAGGCCAATGCCGGCACGTTCGTGACACTGGAAGGCCATTGCGACGAACGAGGCAGCGCTGAATACAACATGTCGCTCGGTGAACGCCGCGCTCAAGCTGTGCGCACATACCTGATGAATCTCGGTATTGACAGCACGCGCATCCAGACCAAGAGCTTCGGTTTTGAGAAGCCGAAAGATCCCGGCCACGACGAAAAGGCCTGGTCTATCAACCGCCGCGTTGAGTTCGTTGTGATGAAATAATCACACGCTCCTGCGTCGCTCAAAGCCCCGGCCGAAAACCGGGGCTTTTTTATTGCACAAAGCCATGGTAATCTGCCTCTCATTATGAATTTCAATCATCCCATCCTGGCCTTCTTCGGCGATATTGGAGCTGGCGAAGTTTTAGTCATCATGGCAGCCGTCTTGATTCTATTCGGAGGGAAGGGACTCCCCTCCATCGCCCGCAAACTGGGGAAAATGTCGCAGGATCTACAAAAAGCGACCCGTGACTTCAAAAACCAGCTTCTGACCGCCGACCATCAGCCCCCGCCAGAGCCTCATGATCACAAGCCTTTATCCCCTGATGATAAAGATGCAGACAAATCATAATCCATCTCAGGAGGAGGTCACCAAACCTTTTCTCCAGCACCTCGAAGATCTGCGCCGGGCCTTGATCTGGAGCGCCGTGGCCGTATTTGCCGGCATGGTGGTGGCCTGCGCCTTTGCCCCCCTCTTTTTTAAAATCCTGAAATACCCGCTAAAAGGAGTGGTAACCGATCCCGACACATTTCTCCGTACCCTGGACGTCACCGGCGGCGTCTCTGTTGCCATGCAAACCATTGTCTGGGGCGGCCTCCTGTTCAGCGCGCCGGCGATTCTTTTCTCCATCTGCTGGTTTGTTTTCCCGGCACTTACCCGCCGGGAACGCCACACCTTTCTTGGCGGCCTTATCTTTGCCTCACTCCTTTTCATTGGCGGGGTGACCCTATGCTATTTCCTGGCTTTGGGGCCGGCGCTTGCCATGATGCTGTGGGTGAATGAATGGCTGGGTATCCGGGTCGAGTACTTCACCGTTACCAGCTACATCAGCTTTGTCCTTAAACTCATGCTGAGTTTCGGCCTCACGTTTGAATTGCCGGTGATTCTGTTCATCCTAGGCCAGTTAGGGGTGATCAACTCCCGGCAGCTCCGCGACAAGCGCCGGTACGCCATCATCATTATCCTGGTGCTTGCCGCCATCATCACCCCCACCCAGGACCCCTTCAGTCAATTGATTCTGGCCATCCCGCTCATTGCCCTCTATGAACTCTGCATCTGGCTGATCTGGTTCCGGGAAAAAAGAGCTTGAGCCGAAGCGGGCTTCAGCCTAGCATAGCTCAAATGATTCGCAACTTCTTGAGTAATGGTGCGCTATGGTAACAGTCCGAACAATTAAACTGAAACGAAGCTCACAAGCCTATGGGGATTCCGCAGGCTCAGCGAATCTTTCGACGCCGGCGGCGTCAGAGGATTCAGCCGCCACGGCATACGCCCCCGGCCAACCCGCTGATCAAGCGACTCCGCCACCACCCGCGACAGTGGCGCCCGTGGTCACACAAAAGACCGTATCGGGCAAGTCTACTGTCTGGTTCGCGCTCACAGCCATCGTCGCCGTCATTGGCCTCATCGCTATTATCGGGCTCCAATACTCCGAGATGTCTTTCTTCAAGGAAGCCCCCTCAGTCTGGTTGCCCGGCAAATAATTCCACCGGACTTTATTGTTCTCCCATTCTGATCCCCTCCCTGGAGGGGTTAGGGGTGGGTTCTTAGGCTTAAGGCTTATGCGGCGGAGCGGCCCGGCGCCAGCGCTGCAGTTCCTTCAACATGGCGGTATGACCGGCCAGCACATGCTGAATGACCATCTCTTCATTCTCACGCGACACGGGAATGGCAACACTAGAGGACACATACGTCAGCAGTTCCTCATTGGCCCAGGCAGGTTGACGCAGGCGCAGGAAAGTCAGCAGATCCGTTCGGGATGCATTCCATCTGGCCCGGAGATATTTTCTGGACGCCTGTACCGGATGCTTGATTTCTTCCCAACCTAATCCCTGCGGAATCCAGTTGGGATCATCCGGGATATCCACGCGGGGGAAAGCCATCGCACAGACATCCACCTGAGTTGCGGTAAAATCTCCGGACCGAATCATCGTAGTAATCCAAATGGCGGCATCCCCCGTTGAGGAGATCACCCGCCATATCTGGACAGGCAACCCACGTGGGACTGAGTTGCTGAATTGTTGAGTTGTTAAGTCGCCGGAAATTTTCCCCTCAACAACTTGAGAACTCAGGAACTTTGCCACTTCTTCAACGCGGTAGCCCTTGATCTTCATGCACATGGGCATGTTGTATCCATGCACCAGACGCAATCCGAGACGGACGGGCGAGCCTTCACAGTCGGCCACATAAGCCGCCACATTGGGTTCGGCTTCTTCACGAACCGATACCGGCAACACCTGGACGGTCATTCCTGCCACCCTCGGAGTGTACCCCGCAAAATCCGCCCCCGTCAGATCAAAGGCACGGAAAGGTTTGGCACTCATCCGCCCCGCCACAAGCCAGAAGGCCACCAACAGCATGCAGGAAACCAAAAGACCAGGTACTATATATTTTCTCATATTCTGAATACGGAATCCTGAATACTGCTTACTGTCTACTGCTTACTGCCTACTGGCGACTGCCTCTTCATCTCCGTCGATTCCCGGTAGGACGCCTCCCTTGACGGCCACCACTACCGCCACCGCCGCCACCACCGCGCATCTGACGGCGCGGGGGGGGGCGCGCATTGGCGCCCGTCGCATTCCGGGCCGCCTCGGAATGGAATTCATGGGCCACATCCACAGGAATCGCTTTGTGGATCAAGCGCTCAATGGCGCGCAGGAATTCGCGATCTTCGGCCGCACAAAATGAAACCGCATCTCCTGAGGCTCCGGCCCGGGCGGTCCGGCCAATACGATGCACATACGTCTCCGGCTCAATGGGCAGGTCGTAGTTGACGATGTGCGTGACATCATCGACGTCCAAGCCGCGGGCGGCGATATCCGTTGCCACGAGCACACGGACTTTCCCCGCCTTGAATCCGGCCAACGCCCTCGTACGCGCACTCTGGCTCTTGTTCCCATGAATGGCCTCGGTCGAAATGCCACACATCATCAACTTATGCACAACTTTGTCGGCGGCATGCTTCATCTGCACAAAAACAATCACGCGATTGATGGAGGGATCTTTCAGAAGAGAGACCAGTAAAGAGTCCTTATTGCCTTTGTCAACGAAGAGCACCTTCTGATCAATCTTTTCCACGGTCGGCTGTCCTGGGGTGATCGTGACATGAACGGGATCATGCACCATCGTCCTGGCGAGCTCAATGACCTCTTTGGCCATGGTCGCAGAAAAGAAAAGGGTGTGACGCTTCCGCGGCAATGCGCTTAAAACAGAGCGTATGTCACGGATAAAACCCATGTCCAGCATCCGGTCGGCCTCATCAAGAATGAAGACCTCGACCTGATCAAGGCGGATATGCCCCTGTTGCATCAGATCCAGCAGGCGTCCGGGTGTCGCCGCCACGATATCCACCCCGCGGTTGACGGCCACTACCTGAGGCTGCTGCCCCACCCCGCCGAAAATGGTGGTATGCGTCACATTCACATAACGGCCATAGGTCCGGATGCTATCCCCGATCTGGGCGACCAATTCTCGCGTAGGCCCCAGAATCAGCACGCGGGGCCGTCCGCGGGAAGGCACGCGCTTATGCTGGGTCAGATATTGAAGAAGAGGCAGGGTAAAAGCCGCCGTCTTGCCGGTACCGGTCTGGGCGCATCCCAGCAGATCACGACCCGCCAGCAGATGCGGTATCGCCGCCACCTGAATTGGTGTAGGGATAGCGTACCCCTCCTCGGCTACCGCACGCTGCAACTCAGGGATCAGGGTCGTAAATACGTCAACGGAGGCAGCCGCAGGATCCTGATGGACGCTGACAGGCGGCCGATGTGAAGGGGCGTGATGGGGATGGGCCACCGGTCCGTGTGTGGGGACGTGGGGGGCGTGGTGTTTCTGATCAGGCATAACTCTGGCTCTCTCTTTTATCATCCGGAATAGTATCAGTTCTCACCTCCGGATGTGTGGAAGAGAAAGGTTCGCGTCAACCGCAAACAGGTGTGACTACTAAAACATTAGACTCTCCCGCCGCCCGAAAGTAAAGAATAGACTTCAGTGCTCCCTGCCGGATAAACCGGCAGGGAGCACCCCACTAATACCGCTCGGGGACAAACCGTTGCTTTGACAACGGCGGCCGAAGATAGTCTTTCATCTTCTGGCGTGGCGGAAGCACAATCTTGGGAGTTTTGACCTCCTTGTAGGGAATCTGTGAAAGAAGGTGCGACATGCAGTTCAGGCGGGCGCACAACTTATTGTCCGCATTCACCACATACCACGGCGACTCTTTGGTATCCGTATATTCAAACATCCTATCCTTGGCCTTGGAATACTCGACCCATTTGCTACGCGCCACCAGATCCATCGGGCTGAGTTTCCATTGCTTGGTGGGGTCTGCAGCCCGGGCCTGAAATCTCGCCTCCTGCTCTTCGTCACTGACCGAAAACCAGTATTTGATAAGAATAATACCCGAGCGGATAAGCATCCGCTCGAATTCGGGGCAGGAGCGGAGAAAATCCTCATATTCCTCCGGCGTGCAAAAGCCCATCACATGCTCAACACCTGCCCGGTTATACCAACTGCGGTCAAAGAGCACGATCTCCCCTGCCGCCGGCAAGGGAGCCACATAACGCTGAAAATACCATTGCGTTTTCTCCTTTTCGGTGGGCACACCAAGGGCAACCACCCGGCAGATACGTGGATTCATACAGTCCGTGATTCTTTTGATCACGCCACCTTTCCCGGCCGCATCGCGTCCTTCGAAAATCACGACAACTCGCAACCCCTTGTGCTTAACCCATTCCTGGAGTTTGACAAACTCAATCTGGAGCTTCACCAGCGCCTTCTCATAGGCTTTTGTCTTGAGTCGTTTAGCTTCGCCCGATTTCCGCTGCTCCCCGTTATTTTTATTTGCCATGAGCCTCCTCCTGTCAAAGCCATTTTAAAAGTTATTCAGGAGGAGTTTGACAGAATGAACAGAATTTACAAAATATTTTAGATAATCTCAGCATTCTGAACATTCTGTTCATTCTGTCAAAAATCCCCTATTGCTTGGCGGTATTGACATCCGCAGCTCACCCCCTTAATTTCAAGGGAGATTTGGAGATAATGGAATATGCCTATTTACGAGTTTTACTGCCACAAGTGCAATACGATCTACAACTTCCTGTCGCGCACTATCCAGCCCGACAAGCGCCCCCATTGCCCCCAATGCAAACGAATCAAGCTCGATAAACAGATTTCAGTTTTCGCCCCCACCGGCAGGGCCAAGGAATCCCCGACAGGCGGAGAACCTGATATGCCCATGGATGAATCCAAAATGGAACGGGCCATGGACGCCCTCGCCAGGGAGGCCGACGGCATGAGCGAGGAAGACCCGCGGCAGGCAGCCAACCTGATGCGTAAATTTTCAGAAATGACCGGCATGAAACTCGGCACGGGCATGCAGGAGGCCCTGAACCGGCTGGAGGCCGGCGAAAATCCCGACACGATTGAGGCCGAACTGGGGGATCGTCTGGAAACAGAAGACCCCTTTATCATGCCCGACAAGGACAAAAAGGGCACCCCTAAAGGGACCCCTCGCTCAGCTCCACACCGCGATCCCACACTCCATGAGATGTAAATGCCTATGCCCAATAATTTCCCCAAGACCGAGAACCTGAACGTTCTTGAAATCATTCCCCTGATAACGCCCCATACCCTGAAACAGGAACTGGAGGCTTCGCCCGCCATTCTCAGTAACGTCATTTCCGCGCGCCAGACGATCCGCGACATTCTGACAGGAAAAGATCCTCGATTACTTGTGGTCATTGGTCCCTGTTCCATCCACGACCCCGAGGCTGCCTTGGATTATGCTCACCGGCTTGCCGCCCTTCGCCGGGAACTTGAAAAGGAACTCTTCATTTTGATGCGGGTCTATTTTGAAAAGCCACGCACCACCATCGGCTGGAAGGGGCTGATCTATGACCCGCATATGGATGGCTCCGCAGATATTGCCTCCGGTTTACGTATCGCACGGCGCATGCTTTTAAAAATTAACGACATGGGACTGCCCACCGCCACCGAGATGCTGGACCCCATCGTTCCCCAATATACCGCTGATCTGGTCAGCTGGGTGGCCATCGGAGCCCGTACCACCGAATCACAAACCCACCGGCAGATGGCCAGCGGGCTCTCCATGCCAATCGGCTTTAAAAACCGGACTGACGGCAATATTCAGGTGGCGGTGGACGCCATGGAAGCGGCGCGCCACCACCATAGTTTTCTCGGAATCGATGAGGACGGCCACATTGCCATCGTCCGGACCAATGGCAATGAATGCGGACATCTGATTCTCCGGGGCTCAAAATCAGGCCCGAACTATGAGGCCGCCAGCATCCAGGATGCCTGCGACCGCATGACTGCCGGGGGACTGCAGCCAGCGCTCATGGTGGATTGCAGTCACGGCAATGCCGGCAAAAAGTTCACGGTTCAAGTGAAGGTGTGGAATTCCGTGTTGGCCCAACGCACTGACGGGAACAAGGCTATCATTGGAATGCTGGTCGAAAGCAACTTGCACGAGGGAAGCCAACCCATCCCGAAGAATATTAGCGATCTGCGCTATGGCGTTTCAGTGACCGATGAATGCATCAGCTGGGAAACCACGGAGAGAATGCTTCGCGCCTCCGCGCTCGCGTTGAGAGGGAGGTAGGAATGTTATGGGTTATTAGTTATGGGTTATCGGACAAACTCCGAATAACAAATAACATATCTCGAATAACCCGCTAACCGCCTGCGGCGGTTAGCGTCCTGCCATCAGTTTTCGGACACCCACGATGGCCGCTTCGGTTTCGGCGGCCCGTTTACTGGAGCCTGTCCCCTGGCCCAGCCGGGCGCCCCCCACAATCGCCTCTACCACAAAAACTTTCCGGTGCGGGGGGCCTTCTTCGGAAATACACTTATACTCCGGCCCTTGGCCATAAAGCCCCTGCGAGAGTTCCTGCAGTTTTCCCTTGGGATTGTCCAACCATTCATCACTTGGTTTGGTACCCAGCAACGGGATCAGCAGTTTGGCGACAATCTTTTCCGCCGCTTTGACGCCGCCATCCAAATACGCCGCACCAATCAATGCCTCAAGGCCATCCGCCAGCAGGGCCTCGCGCTTGCGCCCACCGGCCATTTCCTCACCTTTACCCAGTCGCATAAATTCGCCCAACTGGATATCACGGGCCGCGCAACCCATCGCCTTGCCACTTGTCACCCGGCTCCGCATCTCTGTCAGGATTCCCTCATCCCCATCACAATGGCACCGGTAGAGATGCGCCGCCACCAGGAAGCCCGCAACCGCATCCCCAAGGAACTCAAGCCGCTGATTGTCCGAGGCCACATCCTTCACCTCATAACGGTAGGAACGATGGAGCAACGCCATCTCCAGAAGTTTGCGCTCGCTGAACTTGTAGCCCAAGCGCTTTTCCAGTTCCCGATACGGATTCGGCCGTCGTAAGCCTAATATCATAGCCACTTCCTTTCCTACGCCCGCGGATGAAACTGCTGATGCACCGACTTCAGCCGGTTTTGATCCACATGCGTATACACCTGTGTGGTCGCAATATCAGCATGCCCTAACATTTCCTGAATCATACGCAAAGGCGCGCCGTTAGCCAGCAAATGTGTGGCAAAGGAATGACGCAGGGTATGGGGCGAGACCACCTTGGTGATTCCCGCCCGCTTCGCAAAAAGCTTGATCTGCTTCCAGATTGTTTTGCGGCTGAATCCCGTCCCCCGCCGCGTGAGAAAGACCTGACGCACCGCCGGATTTACTGCCAGCTTCGGGCGGGACTCATGGAAATAGCGTTCAATCGCCGCTCGCGCCGTCCCACCCACGGGGGTCACCCGCATTTTATTCCCTTTTCCCAGGCAGCGGAGGTAGCCGCTATCTAGATGCAAATCATCCAGCGTGAGATTTGTCAACTCAGATACCCGGAGCCCTGAGGCATAGAGCAATTCCATCATGGCCCGGTCCCGGATAGCCATCCGATCATCGCCGATCACGGCGCGCAACAGGGCGTCGACTTCCTTCACCGATAATGTTGAGGGCAGAACTTTCCAAAGCCGGGGCGACTCCATTACTGCAGTCACATCTTTTTCGAGCAGTCCTTCCTGAACAAGATAGCGGAAAAAAACTTTGATCGCCACCAGCCGGCGGGAAATGGAATTCATGGCAAGCCCCCGGTCACGCTCATGCTCCAAGTAGCTCAGCAGAAGTTTACGGGTCACTTCCCGGGGCGCATGAATGCCTGCCGCCTGGGCAAACCGCGAAAAATCGGCCAGATCGCTTCCGTACGCTTCGCGGGTTTTAGGGCTCAACCCGCATTCAAACGAAATGTGATCCAAAAATTGTTCAACCAGGGCAATCATCGGTTTCTGTAATTACCTGTCGTTCCGTGCCGATGTTCATGAATAGATTATGACATCCACGATGCCTTTGTGCAACCTATGCGTTGGCTTAGATAGCGCTATGCGTAATGCGTGACCGCTACGGTTTTTCGTCCACGTCTTCGTCCGCCAGGTGGAGCTTATGCATGATCCGGTGCAAAACCGGTGCCAGCACGATTCCCATAATGGTTATAAGCGACAGGCCACAGAATATCGCGTAGGAACCGGCAAAAAGCTTGGCGGCGGTGGTGGACATATGATCCACGGGGCCCATTCCGGCCAGAATCATGGCAGCGTTCTGGAAGGAATCAACCCAGTCGAGCCCGGCAATGTTGTGGTAGCCCAACATGCCAACAGAAAGGGCCACCGCCGCAATACACTGTGAAACTATAAAACAGGCGGCCATGCGCCTGATGAAGGTGGGCAGTGGGGCCAACGGCTGACGATGATGTTCAAACATGGCGGCAGTCTATCACGGTTATTAAGCACTTCAACAATAAGGAGGCTACGGTTCCAGGTTACTCAACCCTCCGGCATTAGTACTGGTCTTTGGCGGCAGTACTTTTTACGGCCATCAGCCGCTGTCGCCGTCTATGGGTTAGCCCGAACATATCAACTATTCCCCACCCACTTTCTGGTTAGAGGCATTCGACCACGTGGCGGAACGACTCCAGAAGGCATCAGTGCGCCCGCCATAGTAGCGCTCCAGAACCGTATCCATGACCCTAGTAGTACGTAAAGCGCTTGCGCCGGTGACCCTGCATCGTCTTTACACAACGAGCGTTCACTGCGTATGGGCCTGCGTACCAACGTTGGTGTCCCCGAATTGCACGTCCACGTTGTCGCCATGGTAGTGGCCGCTGACTTCGCACCCCGTGAACAGCAGCATCGCCACCAGCAAGGCAAGCTCCAGGTAAGGTCTCGTTCTTCTCATGGGGATCCTCTTTTGCATTTATCGGCACCCGTCAGTACGCCACTTGACACTATGCGAGTAATGCTCATGAGGTGTTTAAATGCGGTATATGCCCATCCAAGTCAAGATGGATTTGTGGATGGGTACACGCCCAC
>JBAXDB010000056.1:0-15839 GCA_037141135.1 bacterium
GCGGCATAACAGCGCGGAAACCGGAGCTGAAGCGTTCCATCCACCAATACACCCCTCTCACAGGCCAGACCCGCTGAAGCCGCCAAGGTTTTATCCGGTCTGGCTCCAATGGACACCAGGCACAACTCCGCTTCTAAGGGAGTACCTTTATCCATCACTAAAGTCACAGAGGCCGAACCCGCATGCGCAGTGACAATCCCGTGTCCGAGCAACACGCGGATACCGCGTTCCTCCAACCCGCGCAGCAAAGCGGCAGAAGCGCGGGCCCCGAATTGCGCCGGCATTAGCCGGTCCATCAACTCCACGATGGTCACCGACATCCCCGCCTCAACCCCGTGCAGGGCCGCCTCAATCCCCAGGATACCACCCCCCACGATCACCAACCGCTTACCCCTGCCTACATGGCGGCGGATAGCCTCGGCATGCCTGACATTCCATAGGGACCAGATGAAGCCTCCGCCGTCCTTCACAAACGGGGGTAACACAGGAACGCTGCCAATCGAGATAATGAGCCCGTCAAACGATTCCATTCCCTGCGCCGTGGTCACGCAATGGTTCAAGGGATCAAGACTGGTGATTGCTGTAGCGAGCCGAAGCGTAATCGCCTGCCTGGCATACCATTCCAGGGGTTTGATTTGAATGGCTGGAAACTCAGCCTGCCCGAATGCCATCGCCACCAGGCGTGGACGGTAATAGGGGACAACGTCCTCATTGGAGAAAAGGGTCACCTCCGCCCCGTTCTCACGCGCCGTCTTCGCCGCCTCCACACCGGCATGTCCGGCCCCGATGATTCCAATCTTCATACGCATTTCACTCCTAAGTGGGCAGTGACTATGCAATGACTCGTCTTGAAACGCAATATTTCTTGAGTCCCCCGCGACGCAAGGTCGCGGGGGGCAAGATTTACCGTTGAACCCCTCCCCGCAATATGTAAACTTTATGGGCTCTGAAATATATAAGAGACCAAATCGCATGGAGGCAACAATGGCTCAAACTTACGATGATCTTACCAAATTGATCGGAAATACTCCGCTTGTCAGAATTAAACGCTACTTTGCGGAAAGCCCGGCCCGTATTTTCGGCAAACTGGAGAGCCGGAACCCCGGAGCCAGCGTCAAAGATCGTATCGCATTGGCCATGATTGAAGCGGCCGAGGCGGAGGGCCGGATTCATCCCGGCGACACCCTGATCGAGCCCACTTCCGGCAACACCGGCATCGGGCTGGCCATGGTGGGAGCCATCAAGGGATATCAGGTTATTCTAACCATGCCAGAATCCATGAGCATGGAGCGGCGCAAACTCCTGCGCGCTTATGGCGCCGAAATCGTATTAACGCCCGCCAAAGAGGGAATGAAGGGAGCCATCGCCCATGCTGCCCTTTTGTTAAAAAACATCCCGGGCGCCTTCATGCCCAGCCAGTTTTCAAATCCGGCCAACCCCGCGGTCCATTACAAGACCACCGGCCCCGAGATCTGGAGCGCGCTTAACGGCAAGGTGGATGTTCTCGTCGCAGGTGTCGGCACCGGCGGCACACTGAGCGGCGCAGGCCGCTTCCTTAAAGAGAAAAACCCTGCCATCCGCGTGGTTGCCGTTGAACCTGATGCCTCCGCCGTCCTCTCCGGAGGAACCCCCGGGCCCCATATGATCCAGGGCATCGGCGCAGGCTTTGTTCCGGACAATTACCACCGGGATGTGGTGGATGAAGTGCTGCAGGTGTCCGGCCAGGCCGCCATCAATTGCGCCAAAAAAGTGGCCCGCACCGATGGACTCCTCGTGGGCATAAGCGCCGGCGGCAACATTCTGGCGGCCGGAATGCTGGCAGCCCGTCCCGAGTTCGCCGATAAGAATATCGTAACCATCCTGTGCGATACCGGAGAACGCTACATTTCCACGCTTCTATTTTATGAGGACTGAGTTCCGTACGAGGAAAGACCTATATCTGAAAATTGAGCCACTACCAAATTCGCGATTCGCCCGAAAGGGAAAGCCAAATTTGGTAATTACAGGATGGTTCCGGGGATGCTGATGATGTTATTTACATGACTTTTATTGCTCACACTTCAAATCCTTCGCCCCGCCTGTCCCCCTCTGACGCCCTGGACCTTTTTCGCCATGGTGATACAGCCGAACTCATGGGACGAGCCAATCACATGCGCCATCAGTTGCATGGGCGTACCACCTGCTTCACTCACAGCCTGAATCTGAATCCGACCAACATCTGTGAAAACCGCTGCGAACTTTGCGCTTTCTGGCGCGAGCCGGATGCCGCCGACGCTTACGTCATGACCCTGGAGCAAGCCCGCGACCGGCTCATGGCTGCCCGCGATATGGGTCTGACGGACCTGCATATTGTCGGCGGCCTTCAGGAGGACATCGGACTCGAGTACTACGAGTCCTTATTCCGGCTGGCCCGTGAGATTATGCCGTCGGTCCTTGTCCAGGGCCTGACCGCCGTGGAAATCCATTCTCTGGCTCAACGCTCGAATCTACCGGTGTCCTCGGTTATCAAGCGCTTGCACGACGCCGGCCTCAGCGCCATTCCCGGTGGCGGAGCGGAAATTTTCAATGCCTCGGTACGCGGCCAAATCTGTTCGAAAAAGATTTCCGCCGAAGATTGGTTATCAGTTCATCAGCAAGCCCACGAACTCGGCCTGCCCAGCAACGCCACCATGCTCTTCGGGCATCTTGAAAAAGCTGAAGACATTATCGATCACCTCACCCGACTGCGAGACCTGCAGGATATCACTGGCGGCTTCAAGGCTTTTATCCCCCTCCCCTTTCAGCCATCAGGCACACGCCTGTCCGTTAACCGGGGGCCCGGTGGTTATACCATTACCCGGATCGTTGCCATTTCCCGTCTGTTTTTGGACAACGTGCCGCATATCCGCATGCTGGTGAACTATGTTGACCGCAAGTTGCTCCAGGTGCTGCTGGAAGGGGGCGTCGATGATGTCGGGGGCACCAGTCTGGATGAGCGCATCGCCAAGGCCGCAGGAGCACCCACCGGTCAACGCTTTGGATCCATTCGGGAAATGGCTTCTTTCATTTCCGATCTCGGGCTTACCCCCCGGCTCGTGAACAGCCGTTATGAGTCCCAAGAAAGAACCCACCCCTTACCCCTCCAAGGAGGGGAACAAATTGATGTGCGATCAATGCTGACCCTCGCTCTCGACAAGGCAAGTCGCGGCGCGCGACTCCTGGCTGGCGAGGCGGTTGCTCTACTGAATGAAGCTGGACTCGGCCAACTGGGCTCATTGGCTCATCAGCGTCGCTTGCAGCGCGTGCCGGGTAATCTCGGAACGTTTGTCATCGACAGAAATCTTTCCAGCACGAATGTCTGCGAGGCCGGCTGTAAATTCTGTGCCTTCCACGTGGCGCCCGGCTCCGGCAAAGGCTTCTGCCTTACTTCAGACGAAATCGTGCAGCAGGTCATTGAGTCGGTTGACCGCGGAGCAACCCAGGTGCTGATCCAAGGGGGATTGAATCCCGATCTAGACCTGGATTTTTATGAGCGCTTGTTTACTGCGATCAAGGAAAAGGTACAAGTTTGCATCCATTCCCTATCGCCCACTGAAATCACCTACCTCGCCCGGAAAAGCGGCTTGTCGTTACGGGAGACCCTGGAACGGTTACGTCGGGCGGGCCTGGATTCACTGCCGGGCGGAGGAGCGGAAATCCTGGTGGACGCGGTGCGCCAGCAGGTCAGTCCTAAAAAGATCAATACGGACGAATGGCTGGCAGTAATGGAGGTCGCTCAGGAAATGGGAATGAAAACCACGGCCACCATGGTCTATGGACTCGGCGAAACCTCTGCACAACGCGTGGAACATTTGCTCCGCATTCGCCAACTGCAGGATAAAACTGGCGGGTTTACCGCCTTCATTCCCTGGAGTTTTCAGCCTGATAAAACCCAATGGGTCCAGCGCCATGCCACCGGCCCGGATTACCTGCGGATGGTCGCCCTCGCCCGCCTGTTTCTCGACAACATCGCGCATGTTCAAGCCGGCTGGGTCACCGAGGGCCCCGATCTGGCCCAATTAGCCCTCGTCTTCGGGGCCGATGACTTTGGCGGAGTACTGATGGACGAACAAGTTGTCCGCGCCACCGGCACAACCTACGCCGTAGCCCCGGACCTGGTCGTCGCCCTGATCGCTCAGACCGGGCTTATCCCGGCGCAGAGGGACACACAGTATAAGATTCTTCGCCGATTCGGCTCAGAATCCGGTAAACAGTAAGCAGTAGGCAGTGGGCAGAACATGCAGGCCCATCCTGCTCTAAACAGTTATCCTCCTTGGCAACCTAATAGAATCAGAGTATGTTTCAAAAAAATC
Source organism: bacterium (assembly GCA_037141135.1). GTDB lineage: Bacteria > Verrucomicrobiota > Kiritimatiellia > CAIKKV01 > CAITUY01 > JAABPW01. The sequence goes on from JBAXDB010000056.1 coordinate 4,332, forward strand.
AGAAAGAGGTGCAAGTGAAACGACTTACAGTCCTTTTGATAGGAATAGTCCTGCTGGACGCAGCGTCTCTGGCGGGTTCCTCCGTCACCCAAACACAATTGTACGCGGATTCCGCGCTCGGTTTGACAATCGCGGCCGGCAGATTGGAACTGCCCGGCAACGGGATATGGTCCGTCGAGGAACCCGCCAAAGGAAGCGGTATTTCCCAAGTTCAACTCGCGCTGCCTGCGGAAGAACGCGCCAACCTGTATGGGCTCCGCGCCCAAAAGGCGGAACTTCAACGGCTAATCGAACAGGAACGGTACCTGTTGTGGCATATCCACTGGGTGTGCCTGGAGTACGCCGCCACCAACAGCGGCATCGGACCGAAGTCATGGGCGGACGTCCACAGCAATGCCGTCACCCACCAGATCGCCGAATCTCTCACGCCTGCTGAGTCCAACTTCTTCCTGATCCCGGCGACCCCGATTACGGATCGCGGCGGGACGCCCAGCCCGCGCCAGCCGCTCGCCCTGCAGTTACATCCGGTAGTGGATGACGGGAAATACTGGGTGCTCTACAACGACGGTCAGTCCGAACGTATGATGATCGATAAGACGCTCTGCACAAAACATGGCATTACCATTCGTCCACAGCGGGCGGATGGCTCTGACCTCCCGAAGACGCCACCCGGTACCCTGACGTATAGTGTTTCCGCCCTTGTCGACCCGAAAGCGATCGCCACGCCCGTGCCCCTGGTGCTCTTGAACCGTGAAACAGGGGAACACCTGGACTGTAACTGGAGTTACACCGGGGCAACAGCGGGCCCGCGTAGCATCCTGTCGGACTGGGCCCAATCCCGGGGAGTCCAATGGGCCTTGCTTGCGACGCATGGTGACGCGCCCGTCCTCAATTACTGGCTTGCCCGGGGTAAAACACTTTACGGTGCAGACATGACCCTGCCGCAGGAACCCAACACGCCCCAGCAGGGCGAATCCGTTGACGCCTTTGGTGTACTCGGTGGACGCGCGGCCGTCCGGGAAACCCTCCAGCTTCAGCCGCTACGGCAAACAGGTAATTCAACCACCGGGGCAGCAATCCCCCTCGACTCTATCCCCGGCGTGGAGGTCCGATCGCATCCTTTTGACGAGATGCTCAAAAGTGTATCTCCCGGCTCCCTGCCCATGGCGGACAATGTCCCCACCGATCGGGCATTTGTTTACCTACCCAAGCCCAAGGCGCTCATTCCTCTTCTCGATGGCGGCGCCGACTTCACATTTCAAGGTGGCTCCCTGGCCGTGGCCAACTCGGCCGCCTACAATCTCAAGGCGCGGTATGTCGAACGTCTCGCCCTCACAGACAAGTGGATGCGGGACCTGTTGCTCAAGTCCGGTGCGGTCGAGGAAATGGCCATCTTCTTCCCGGACCTGTTCTTTATTGATGGGACCGACATCACCGTACTGGCGCGAATCCCGAGCGCCCCCCTCCTCGCGCCCGCCCTCAGCCTGCTCGGTCTTGGAGGCCTGACGGGGACGATCCAGGAGAAGACGAACGACGCGGGCAGTTCGTTCTGGGTCATGGACGGCGACCTTCTGGTCATCAGCACCTCCCATAGCGAAGCCGAGCGGGTTCTCGCCTTACGCAAGGCCAAAGGCGTCGGCAGCCTCGGTCAGAGCGCGGAGTTACGCTATATGCTCAGCCAAACGCCGGTACGGCCGGAGACCCGCGCCTACTGCTATCTCTCCGACCCCTTCATCCGGCGCCTCGTCGGCCCTGAGGTCAAAATTGGCCAACTCCGGCGTCTGGTCGCCAAGGGCGAAATGGAATCAGTGACCGCCGCCGCCCTCCTGCAGCGATTGGATGGCCAGAGGGGCCGGCCAGACACTATGAGTCTGACCCAGAAGGGCTATCTTGACGCGATGCCTACGACCGCCATCAACTGCTCCCTGGACGAACACCTCGTTGCATCCTGCCCGAAATACGGGTCTCCGGCCAGCATGAGGACACTCCTGGAAGCACCCGTTACCCAAGTCACTCCGGCGGAAGCGTCCGCCTACAATGACTACCTGACGAACTACTCGCGCTTCTGGCGCCAGTATTTCGATCCCATCGCCTTCCGCTTGGATGACGGACTGGACGGTGAACTCCAACTCACCACATTCATCCTCCCGCTGATCGACAACAGCATCTATAACAGCCTCAAGGAAGGTCTGCGGCATCGCGAGGACCGCATCCCGCTGCGCTTGCCAGATCTTACCCCGAAACCACTGGCGCTCCTGTCGGCCAATCTCTCCGAGGAAGCATGGACCAAGATCACCCGCGAAATTTTCTCAGATTTATTACACCGCTTCACCACGCTGGACCCGACGGCCTTTGACAAGATCGGGCCAGGCATTCACCTGGCGATTCACGACGCCGATCCGATCCTCACCTTCGGGGCGGGTGACGTCATGGGGATCTTCGGATCGCAAACCCTCGGACGGGGACGTTCAGAAATGCTATTTATCCCGGTCGCTGCCTCCCTCCTCACACGGCCCTGCCAACTGATTGTGGAACTGCAGGAACCTGACACCCTGCGGCGTATGATGCGGGCGGCCTCCTCCTCACCGCTGGGAACCCGAGAGCGCGGCGGGGAGCCGACGGTTCGTTTCTACAAGCTGGATGGGCGCGACGCCTGGGTCTGTGCTGTCTCGCTCGAGCGGATCGTGAATATCCGGTTTGGCGTCGAGATCCAGGGCGACTTCCTGATCCTGAGCAACCTGCCATGGTCGCAAAAGCCTGCGTTCGGGCCGACTCGGACCGCGCCCCTCAACACGCTGGCCCTGGATATCCATCCCGAGGCGGGAGTGTTGCAGATGCCCGGCCTATTCACGGCCGCCTGCGAGCAGGAACGGGCAGCGGCCTTCCAGGGGCTGCGTTACCTCTATCCGTTGCTGGCATGCGGGGCGGACTCACCGGTTGAGGCGGAGGCACAATGCCGCCGGCTCTTCGGGTTCGCGCCGGAACATCCCGGCTCCGGCCGGTGGCTGTGGGAGAAGGGTCGACTTCTCAGTTCTATATATGGCGACCAGCTTCATCCTAGGCAGCCGGAATACAAGGCCGGAGCCCGCGCCTTTGGCATTCTGGATGGACTCGACCTGTTGAATCTCAACCTCCAATTTGAGGATGCGGGCCTCCGCGTCCTCACCCGCTGGAAATCAACGTTGCCTGCGGCCCAAACAAATCTCAAATAGAATAGGAGCGAAACCATGGCTGGCTCACAAATAAAGATAATAGGGTTCGGGGCCGCGATTCTGGCGCTCGGGATTCTGGGTGTTGTCTATTACAATGGGCGCCATAGCGCCTATGCCCAGGCGCATGAATTATCCATGCAGAATATGTGCAGGAACAACCTGAGGATGCTTGATATGGCCCTCGAGCAGGCGGCCCTGAGCCTCAATTACAAAGAGGGAAATACAGTAACCGAATCGGAAATATCACCTTTCTTGAAGGGCGGGTTTTCCGGACTGGTCTGCCCCAAAAACGGTCATTACACGATTCACCCGGTCGGTAAGGAGTCAGAGTGCTCAGTGCATGGGTCCGTCTCCACGATGAAACCGAAAAACAAACCCGTGGCCAATGCTTCGGTTCGAGCGGCGGCAAATGCCCGTTCTGACGCCATGTATGAGGAGGCGGTCCGTGAAGGCATGCGTGTTGACAACCTCATGGCGGTTCAGTCAGCCCAGACGGCTCAGAAAAAATCTACGGGTGATGAGGCTGCGAAAGTTGTGGCGCAAGAGAATCAAAGCGGGGCAGGTCAAAAAGCTGAAACCGAAAAATGCGTCTATTTTATGTCGGGGAACAGTCTTTATCGGCTGGGCCTTGACAGCCGTGCCACCTCCATTGTTTGTTCCGGCCTTCCAAAAATCACGAATCTGATAATGGACGGTTCAAACAACCGCTTATTGCTGGCCACCTGGGATTCAGGTTCTTCAATTTTATCTGTGGATCCCACCAAGGGGCACTCTCCTGAAGTACGAGCCCAGGGCCCCGGTCAAACCGGCGGCCAGGGACTGGCCTATGATGAGGCCACTTCAAACCTTTTCCTCGGGCTCTACTACAACGGAGTGTACGCCTTCAATAACCATGACGTCCAGGGGTGGCGGCAAATCGTCACCGCCTCATCTTTGTCACCCATGATAGGCCAGCGCGGGCAACTGGTTCTCAATCCGGCCAGTCGGCATGTCTTTTTCCGGTCAACATTTAACGGCAGTTGCAATCAATGCCGCTATATCTGGCGGGTAAACTACGACGGAAGCGGCCTGACTAAGATCATACAGGCCAACGGAGGGGATGCCTTAGCCATTGATCCAGTAGCAGGACATCTTTATTTCACAGACGAGCCAGGAGAGGGAACTGTGAAGCGTGTGAATTTGGATGGGACAGGAGTCATAACCATCCTGAGCCTCAAAGCTCCCTATGGCGTCTGCATCTATATCACATTGGATGTGCCCGCAAATAAGATCTATTATTTTCTCGCAGAAAATGACAGCTGGAAAGACAAGACCATTGCACGATCCTCAATGAACGGAGCTGATTTCGAGATCCTCACAAAAATCAGCGATACCGCCGAAGGATGGGGAATTGCCGTATACTCCCCCGCCCCGCAACCGAAAGCTCCAGAACCGAAGGTCCTGGAACCAAAAAAGATTGAACCCGATACCGCAACCCCGCCTCAGGACATGCACCGGATAGGGGCCATTGCGTGCTTTGTCGTTGCGGCGGGACTCGTGGTATTGCTCATCTTTCTAATGCGTCAGTTCTGGCGGGTCTATAAGGGCTCATTCGGTTAAGCCGGCCCCGTTGGCCTTCCGCTTTTGTGCCGCAGTTCGCAATTCTCTTATCGCCGCAGAGATTTCCTTGTTCTCCCAGAAATCATCGGCAAGATCCTCAAGAATCTTGGGCAACCAGCGCGCCTCGAGCAAACAGTCCCGGCCTATTTTGACCATGGAGACGTTTAGGTCGGCCGTCTCCCGCCCTTCGGTAACCGTCATTTTAACAACCCTACTCACCCCTTCACCGGGTTGCTCTTCAGCCGTGAATTCGATGGTTTTCCACATGGTAAGTGACTCTTTCAGTTGAGTCTGCATGGAGGGCTCCACTACCTTAATTGCCCTCTCCAGACGCTCCAGGACGGGCGCATCCTCCGGTTGGGGCGAGGAAAGCCAGATCTTGAGGGGTCTCCGCACGAATTCGGAAGGCTGGCGCTGAACACTGACACAGAAATTCCTCAACTCATCAGGTGTTTTGATTCCCAGAGATTTCAGGACGTCCAGTTTGGTCTGGAGAAAGACGGTTACCCAATCTATGTGCCGCGCAAGAGACGCCCAGTCATCAGCCGTCCGGACCTCCTCCATCATCCCTTCCAGCGCCGCCTTGGCCTCCCCTTCAGCCATGACAACATAGCTGGGTCGTGGCACCGCGGCCTGTATGTCAGGCGGTTTCGGAACCACGGGCGGCAGCACCATCTTCAGTTCAGGCAGCTTTCCGCAGGCATCGAACTCAGCTTTCCCGTTCCTGATGACCCCTATATAATCCCTCGGAACAACCCGCCAGCCATTCTGTTCCCGACGGAGTTCAAAAAGAAGTTTCTGGTGGCGCCCCCAAAAGCCCGCCAACCATTTGACTTGATCAGTACCCGCTTGAGCGACTACAACCGTTCCATCCGCCAGAAGCATTGCTTCACCGACCTGCGCTTCGGTCAGAAACATTCCAGCCTTTTCCGGCTCAAACAACTCAGACTCATCAGGATGAATCAGGCTGTTGGTCAAAGACAAGTAGTCGCTGCCTGAGGGAGTCACATCAATTAACGCTTTAATGTTATGGCGTAATACGTGTTCAAAGAACTTCCAGATCACCCACTCCGGGGAACTCGAATTGATCTCCTTTGCCCGGGCTGTCAAGTTCAGCCTGGCAAGCCAGAACCTGACATCCACCTTCCAACCGGTCTCGGTCTTAATGACGGGGATCAAAGTATAATCATGATTGCCGTATAACAGCGGAGAGAATGCCTGTGTCGTTCCAACATGCTCCGTACACAACACGATGGTCGTTCCAACGGGATAACGGCCCCTGGCATCCGGCTTCACAACCTTGCCGCGGACCCTGAAGGGGGATTCCTGCGTAAGATTCATACCTGAAACCTCTTCACGAACCTTGGTTATGGTTTCATCGGCAATGTCTCGTGGATAAAAAATAATTTCGCAAAGCTTTATGCTTTCGAAAACGGGATAGGATATCTTTTCATTACCAGCCCTGTCACCGGTCCCGAGCGTTAGAAAATATTGGCCCACCGCATTCGCAGCTTGCTGCAACTCATCGACCTTGGTTTCGGGAAGGGACACAACTTCCGTGAATTTCGAGGGTATCTGGCCTGACTTCCGGCCCGAGGATGAGCCCTCCGCCTCTTCAGCCGACAACATGGCAACCCCGTTGAACGACTCAACATTACCATCGCGGAACTCAACCGTTCCGGCAGGATAGGTCCAGATGGCTTTAGAGCCCATTGCCATCTGGCCTTTCGGGGCGCCCAAAGCTTTTCGCACTTCCTCACGAGACGACCCAATCCCGACGCCCGCCGAGGGGCCCGACTTGCTCACGGAGTTACTTGAGGCAGACGTCGTCACGGGCTTCGGGACTGGTGCAGTCTGCACGGGCTTCGGGGCTGTTGCACTCTGCACGATCTTCGGCTTCGCCACCTCAGGAGGTAGAATGACCTGCACATCGGTCAGTTGCCCTTGGGTGGCGGGACGTGTTTCGCCCGTAGCGATGGCGGCGAGATAGTCACGGGGAACAACCCGCCATTTATCCTGTGCTCGCCTGAGTTCAAATACAAGCTTTAGGGGGCCATACAGACCCGTAAGCCATTTGTATTGCGGCGCGCTCTGCCGGGCAACAACAGCCGTCCCGTCCGCCAGCAGCATCCCTTCTCCCTCCATGGCTTCCACCACAGGCATTTCCATGGCCAGGGCATAATACTGATCTTCAGAGGGAGCATTCCCTGAAAGGATCGAGCGGAGATTACTTCCCTGCACAACTAATTCTTTCAGCTCATCTTCCTGCCGGCAAATAAGTTTATATAGAAATTTCCGGGTGACGTCCTCCGGGTCATTTTCCTTGCATTGCTTTCGCATTGCCACCCAGAACCGGACATCGACTTTCCAACCGGAAGTTATTTTGACAACTGGAATCACGAGAATGACTCCACGCGACTGCGTCGTAAAACTTACACTCGTTCCTACCGGATACTCCCCTTTTGCATCCGGTTTCACATTTCGTCCCTGATGCTGGAAGGGCTCCACCTGCCCGAGTTTCAAGCCGGAAACCTCCTGGCGAACAAGCGCCAGTTTATCATCAGAAACTACCGCCCGGCCAACGAGTAAAGCCCCTTCAGGACCAGGAATCCTGGTCTTCTCATTTCCTGGCCTGTCATTGGAATAGAGCGTCAGCAAGTACTCACCAACGACATTCGCAGCCCGCTGGAGCTCATCTGGAGCTTTCCCGCCCCCCCGGGCGTCATTCCAGAGAGGCGCAATAACCAACGCAATTAAAAAGGCTATCTGATAACGATTCATTCATACTCCCTTGATCTTCATCATGATCACCCCTCAAGTATATAAACTCACCCATGTATTCAACCTTTTATTCATGATTTCCTGCTTGATTCCCTCCGTACTCTCTTTCATTGTTACCGGATGACTGTACGAGACATCTTGAATTCTGTTGCAGACGGCACCTTGCCGACCGCAAAAGCACTCCGTCAAATTGAGGGCCTGCGCGAAAAAAACATCGGGTGCGCCCGTCTGGATATGGATCGACTGCGTCGACGCGGCTTTCCGGAGGTAATTTTCGGCCAGGGAAAGACCGCGGAGCAACTGGTGAAGATTGTCGCTGCGCTGGCTGCTGCCGGCCAAAATTGCCTCGCTACACGCGTCTCTAAGGCGCAGTACGAGGTCGTTAAGGCGGCCTTCCCAAAAACACGTTTTCATGAAGCCGCCCGGGTCCTGACTCTGGACGTCACGCCGCGCCCACGCCCCAAGGGCTGTGTCGTGGTGCTTTCCGCCGGCACAACGGATATCCCGGTCGCTGAAGAAGCGGCATTAGTGGCAGAGACGATGGGCGCCAGGGTCGAGCGCGTATACGATGTCGGTGTGGCTGGCCTCCATCGTCTGCTCCATCATCTGCCGGTAATGAAAAAGGCACGCGTCATGATTGTGGTGGCCGGAATGGAAGGCGCGCTTCCTTCTGTTGTTGGCGGCCTCACCAACTGTCCCATCATTGCCGTCCCCACCAGCATTGGCTATGGCACCAGCATGGGCGGCATCACCGCCCTGCTGGCCATGTTGAACAGTTGTGTCCCAGGCATCACCGTCGTAAACATCGATAACGGATTCGGCGCCGGTGTGGCGGCCGCCATGATCAACAAGGGCAAATGAAACGCGTACTATGGTTTGACAGCGTGGGCGGAGCAAGCGGCGACATGATACTATCGACGCTTGTCGATCTGGGGGTTCGCCCCTCTGATCTCAATGAGGCGCTGGCTTCCCTGGGCGATTTTCACATTACCATTGAAGCGAGGCAACACGCCTCACATGGCATGCAGGGATCCCAGGTTACAGTGCATGCACACGAGCATCATGATGCCCATCACCACCACGAACACTCCCATAAGCCGCCGCACCGGGGACTGCTTGAAATCCAGCGCATGATCGAGAGAGCCTCCCTGCCCGGGGAGGTTAAACAAAAGAGCATTGCCGTCTTTCAGCGACTCGCGGAAGCAGAGGCACGGGTTCATGGAAAAACACCAGAGGAAGTGCATTTTCATGAAGTCGGGGCATTGGACGCAATCGCGGATATTGTAGGATCCTGTCTCGGCCTGCATCTTCTTCATATTGACCACGTTGGCTTTTCGCCGTTACCACAGGGACAAGGAACCATCACCTGCGCACATGGTATCTTCCCCAATCCTGCTCCTGGTACCGTGGAGCTTCTTAAGGGGATTGCCGTAACCCATACCGATGAGCCCTACGAGTTGGTGACCCCGACCGGAGCGGCCTTGCTGACAAGCTGGCGAAATCTTAAAAGCTGGCCGGAAGGCTGGCTGATCAAAGCGGTGGGACACGGCTTCGGCCAGCGCACCCTCGTCCAACGTCCCAATCTGCTCCGCGGCATGCTGCTTGAAGCCGCACCCGTCAAAGGAAGTGATCCTGAGCTATGTCTCGTTTTGGAAACGAATATTGATGATACCACTCCTGAACTGGTGGGGTCCCTGGTGCAAAAACTCATGACGGTCGGGGCGTATGATGCCTTTACCTCTGCCATCCAGATGAAGAAACAACGGCCCGCCACGCTATTGACGGTGCTTTGCGCACCCGAGCTCAAGCCCGTGATGCTGGATATGATCTTCACTGAAAGCACCACTTTCGGGGTGCGTGAACATCTGACGCGCCGCACCATGCTTGAACGTGAGTTCGCGACGGCCGAGACCGCCTATGGGCCCATCCAGATTAAAATCGGCCGCTGGCACGGAACCCCGGTAACGGCCTCACCTGAATATGACGATTGCGCCAAAGCCGCGGACAAACATCATGTCTCCGTCCGCATTGTGTATGAATCGGCCCAAACCGAAGGCCGCCGGTTGCTGGGGTAGACACCGAAGAGTTATTGGTTAGTCGTTATTGGTTATTCGAATATTCCCGATAACCCATAACAAGTAACCTATAACTTCATACGTTGGTTCCCCGCCAATGGAGTTTCTGTCGTAATAGGGCGAAGTAATCATAGCCCGGCAAATGGATGAACCGGACGCGATGCGGACTGCGATTCACCCGCACGACATCTCCGATTTCAAGAGGCTGCCCCACCTGGCCATCCACAGCCAACATCGCCGACTCGGCGCATTCGACCACCTTGATTTCAATCGCGGCGTCGCTGGGCATGACCAATGGACGCGTACTTAAGGTATGTGGACAAATCAAACTCACGACCACTGCCTGCGCGGTGGGCAATAATACCGGCCCTCCGGCAGACAGAGAGTGCCCCGTACTGCCGGTCGGGGTTGAAACAATCAGTCCATCACAGACAAAGTCGCCGACATCCTGTCCGTCCACTGTCATACGCAGCGTGCCCACGCGGGCCCCACAGGTCAAAAGAACATCATTTAATGCCCGATAGCCACCAAGGGACACCCCTTTACGCCAGAGCGAGGAATCCAGCATCAGGCGCAGGGAGGTCGTGTACTGATTCTGAACAAGACAATCCAAGGCCCGCTCGAGTTCATCCTCAGGGACACTCGTCATAAAACCAAGTGCCCCGAGATTGACGCCGATCACCGGGATATCACGACCGGCCAGATCCCGAACCGCGCGCAACATCGAACCATCCCCGCCGAGTACCATGAGAGTATCGGCCTGTTGCCCGACCTCCCGGGGCGTGGCGAACGAGCTGACTCCCATCAACTTGGCCGTCGCCGCATCGGGGAGCAACTGCAACCCAATCGCTTGAGCTTTCACACGAAGCCGCGCCAGAACCGCAGGCGCCTTCTCTTTCGCACAATTGGCAATAACTCCGAGAATTTTCATAACTTCCTCCACCAGGCCAGAAATTCAATATTACCCGCCGGGCCGCGTAAAGGCGACTCACACAAGCCAATCCATTCCAATGGCAAGGCCTGTGTACCAAACTGGCGGATCCGTGCCATCACCGCCTCATGCACGGCCGCATCCCGCACTACTCCACCCTTCCCGACATGCTCCCGTCCCGCCTCAAACTGCGGCTTGATCAAGGAGACGATCTGGCCCCCTGCCGCTATCAGCCTTGTAACAGGCGGCAGAATCAGGGTCAAGGAGATGAATGACACATCAATTACGCCAAATTGAAAAGGTTCGGGAATGTCACGCTCAGAAAGATAGCGCGCGTTGAGTTCTTCCCTCACAATCACGCGGGGATCATTCCGAAGCTTCCAGTCAAGCAGCCCCTTCCCGACATCCACCGCATAAACCCGTGCGGCCCCGTGTTGTAGCAGGCAATCCGTAAACCCGCCGGTTGAGGCGCCAATATCAGCGCACACCTTGCCGGTCACGTTCAGATTGAATGCGGCAAAGGCCCCATCCAGTTTCCCGCCCCCGCGGCTGACAAACTTATCAGCAGCAGTGACCTCAATAACGGCGTCCGCCGCGCAAGGCCGGCCGGCCTTGTCAACCACCCGTCCATCCACTCGTACCGCACCTGCCAGAATCAGACGTCGAGCCTTCTCCCGGGTAATTGCAAGCCCGCGCTCAACCAGCATTATATCCAGACGTTGTTTTGACATACGGCGTATCACCTATCTATGCTGCCAGAATGCCCCAGCACCTTGGCTGAAGGCAAGGTTTTATAGAAACGCCCGGGGTTCAGCAAAGATTGACGCCTTCCATAAAGGCCATTAAACTCCGCCTAATTAAAAGAATAGAGGTTTCCTATGATGAAAATGATTGATAGTGACCCTTCGTT
>JBAXDB010000057.1:0-15624 GCA_037141135.1 bacterium
GAAGAACCCACCCCTACCCCTCCAAGGAGGGGATCAGAATTAATAGTTTTCGATCTTTCTTGCTCCCCTCCTTGGAGGGGATCAGAATCAATAGTTTTCGATCCTTCTTGCTCCCCTCCTTGGAGGGGCAGGGGGTGGGTTCTTCTCGGATTCTGCTTTTCCCGCCCGAACACCGCCTCAATCTTGAACTTCTGCAGTGCCGGCAGATTCAAGACCTCATACGTCCCCAGCGCCGCCGAAACCCGGGCCAATTCCAGGCCCAGCTCATCCTTGAGAGCTGTCATGGTGAACCACAAATTGGGATGCCCCTCCCGTTCATAGCAATGGGTGATCCCCGGATGGGACGAAATCCGCGCGGTAGCCGCCTCCAGTTCGCCGGCAGGAATATCCACTGCGCAAAGCGTACTGAGGTACCCCAGCTTCCCGGACTCGAACACCGCGCCAAACCGGCGGGCAACCCCGGACTCAAACAGGGCCCTGACCCGCTCCAGCACGGTCGCCTCACTCAACCCCAGCCCCTCCCCGATCGAGGCAAAAGGCCGTGCGGTAATCGGCAGCCCCTGCTGGAGTATCACCAACAATCGTGCATCAACCTCATTTCCGGCATGGTTCAAGACGTTTTCCCCTTTGGCTTTGGACGATGCAACAAGCCATCCACAGTATGCCCCAAAGCCAGGGCAGGATGTCTCACCAGCATTCGCGGTCCGGCATAACGCATGACGGCGCGCACGGCATCACGCATCGCAGGCTTATAACAGTGTGTTTCGCAAGCAGAACACTTCGGTTTGTCAGGACCATATTTACAGCGTTCCAAACGGGCCAGGGCATACTCCTGCAACCCCTCACAGTCGGCGCAAAGCTCCGCTGACGGCTTGTGATGATCCCGGCAATACAGCGCGATCATCGTCTTCAAAGTTGTCTTTTCACGCTCGAACCGGCTCATATGAACAATCGGGATCTTCTGACATGAAGTCCGAGGTGGACGCATAGGCCCGCGCACGACACCCTTCACACACCACACGATAGCCGCAGGAACCGCATTTACCTTTAAGCTGACTGGGATCCCGCAAGGCCTTGAACACCTCGGAACTCTGCCAGATCTCATTGAACGGCTGCTTGCGGACATTCCCGACACAAAGCGGGAGATACCCGCAGGGCTGAACATCCCCTGTCCGGGAAATAAAGCACACGGCCGACCCGGCCAGACACCCGCGCGTCATCGCCTGCATTCCGCTCGTCGCTCCAGATCCCGCCGCTCCGTGGCCATGACCCGCACCGGGCCCATGCCCCACGCCGGGCCCGGGCATCGGGATGCCCTTCTCGCGCGACACTTCACGCATGATCCGGTAGTACTGCGGCGCACAAGTGGCTTTGATATGGATACGATCACGCAATTCAATGGATTTCGTAAACAGCCAGCGCAGGAATTTCTCCATCTGCTCCGATGAAAGCCGCGCATCCTCACTGATCTGGGCGCCACACCCCACGGGGACCAAGGCGAACACATGAAACGCCTCGGCTTTGCGCGCGATCACAAAATTCAGCAACTCCTCGACCTCGTCGATGTTATGCCTGGCCACCGTGGCATTTACCTGGAGGGAGGCCCCGGCGCGCGCCATCGCGTCATAGCCGCGTACGGTGGCCTCAAAACTGCCCGGCACCCCGCGGAAGGTATCATGCGTCGACGCCTTCATACCATCCAGACTGACACTGATCCGCTTGATTCCGACATCCACAATACGGCGCGCCATGGCATCGTCCACAATGGTGCCGTTGGTTGCCAGCGCGACCCGGCTGAACATCCCGACGCAGGCCTTGGCGATCTCAAAGAAGTCCTTCCTTACCAGCGGCTCGCCGCCGGTAAGGATCATGATGGGATCGCCGGCCTTGCGGATATCACGCGCCACCGAGATCACCTCTTCGGTGCTCAACTCACCCGCCACAAAATCGTCCGTGGCCTCGGCCCGGCAGTGGCAACACTTCAGATTGCAGCGCGCCGTCAGCTCCCAGAACACCAGTCGCAGCGCATCCTGATTCATACTCCGATCTCCTTGTCGGTCAGGTAACAGTCCGGCTCGGGCGACCACACGTCACCTGTCATCGCCTCGGCCCGGACCCGGAAATTACCGTTGCAGATGTCCAGCCATTTGCAGGCGGCACACCGGCCCGTCAGATATTTCTTCCGCTCGCGCAGTTTGCCCATCAGGGGCTCGGAGGTGTCCGTCCAGATCTTGCTGAAAGGCTTTTCCGTGACGTTGCCGAACGAATAGTGGCGCCAGAACTGATCCGGATGCACCGAGCCATCCCAGCTCACACACCCGATGCCGGTGCCGCTGCTGTTACCGCCATTCATCTTGAGCAGATTAAGCACTTCCGCCGCGCGCGCCGGGTCTTCTTTCAACAACCGTAAATAGAGATACGGCCCGTCGGTATGATTATCCACGGTCAGCACCTCGACCTTCTTGCCCCGGTTATGAAAGTCCCGGGTGCGATCCATGATCAGGTCAACCGTACTCCGCGTTTCCTCGTGGGACATTCGCGCTTCATGAATCAGCTTGGTGCCGCGTCCGGCATAGACGAGATGATAGAAACACACACGGGGGATTCCTTCTCTTTCGATCAAATCGAGCACTTCCCCCACATCCCGGTAATTATCGCGGGTCATGGTGAAACGCAGCCCCACTTTGACGCCTGTTTTCAGGCAGTTCTGAACGCCGTCCATCGCCATGCGGAAGGCGCCCTTGACGCCCCGGAACCGGTCATTGGTGGCCTCCATGCCATCCAGACTGATCCCCACGTACGATAACCCGGCCTCTTTCAGACGGGCGGCAATTTCAGGGGTGATCAGGGTGCCGTTCGTGGAAACGACCGCCCGCATTTTCCGGCTTGTGGCAAACTGGATCAGTTCAAAGATGTCCGGCCGCATCAGCGGTTCACCCCCCGAAAACAAAATCACCGGCGCCCCGAAATCAGCCAGATCCGCCAACAGGGCCTTCCCGGCCTCATTCGAGAGCTCGTTCGGATAGTTCTGATCGCGGGACTGGGAATAGCAATGCACGCACCTGAGATTGCAGCGCCGCCCCACATTCCACACCACCACGGGCTTTTTGTCCGCCGAAAATTGGAGCAGATGCGACGGCAGATCTTTCGAAAGTCGCCCGTACCGCAAGGGATCCGAAGCTTCCACCGTACCGCAATAAAGTTTAGATATTCCAATCATTTTTTTGAATCCTTCCTATCGAAACCAAACAGGTCGTTCACAATCCGCACATAGTTATCGAGTTCACCATTCTTTGAGGCCCTCTTGAGCGCCTCCCGCGGCTCCGCCAGCATTTTGGCCACAATCTTGCGGGCCAGCTCGCGAATTTCCTCACGACTCGGCTCCGGCAAACCCGCCAGACGTTCCTTGGCAAGCGTCCTTTGCAAGGCGCTCTCGCAGACCTCACGCCCATGCTCGTCAAACTTACGCAGAACTTCCCGCAAGCCACCACTCTCAAAATGTTCGGAAATTTCAGCCAACCCCTGACGCACAATGATCCAGGCCTGCTCAACCGCCTCGCGCCGCTTGGTGATATTCTCAGCCGCAATCAGTTGCAAATCGTCGATGGAGTACACATAGACGTTTTTAATTTGAGCGGCGGCCGGATCAATATCACGGGGAACCGCGATATCCACCATCAGCATCGGCTTACCGCGCCGGGCCTCAATGGCACGCTGCACGGCGGCCGCATGAATAACAAGATGCGGCGCGCTGGTGGAACTGATCACAATGTCGGCGCGGGCCAGATAATCCTCAAGCAGATCAAACTGAATCGCCCGTCCACCCAATTTATCAGCCAGATCCTGTCCGCGTCCGTGCGAACGGTTAAGCACCAGGACATCCTTCGCCCCACGATCCATCAGGCTCTTCAGCGCCAGTTCCGCCGTTTCGCCGGCCCCGACAATCATGACTGTCTTGGTGCTGAGATCATCAAACACTTTTTCGGCAAACTCCACAGCCAGGGAACTGACCGAAACCCGGCCGCGACAGATATCCGTCTCCGAATGCACCCGCTTGGCGGTCTTGAAAGCCCGCTGGAAAAGGGGCTGCAGCACCTTCCCCGTCATCCCGGCCTCATCGGCTATACCGACGGCCTGCTTGACCTGTCCGAGAATCTCCGATTCGCCCACCACCATGGCGTCCAGGCTGGAGGCCACGGAGAGCATGTGCTCCACGGCCCCGAGATCGCTTTTGACGTAAAAATGCTTCTCAAGCTCGTCCGCCCGGAAATGTTCATCCCCTTTCAGCAGGATTTGAAACAGCCGGTGCTTGTCGGCATTCACATCAATCCCGGCAGTATAGAGTTCCGTCCGGTTACAGGTCGAGACCAGCACCAGTTCAGAGCCCGGAAATTGGGCCCGGATACGCTGCAGCATGGAGGGCACTTCGCCGGGGCGAACGGAGGCCTGCTCCCGCACCTCGACCGGCGCCGTGTGATAGCTGATACCTATAACCCCCACGTTCATGGACCACCCGCCCCCAGTCCCATCTGAATGAATGCATGCAAAGACGGGGCCACCAGATGGACCCCCATAAAGGCGAACAGCAGACAGCCAAGCCCGAACACCGCCACCAGCGCAATACCCCGGCCATGCCGGTCTGAACTCGCCCGCAGATGCAC
This sequence comes from bacterium, assembly GCA_037141135.1. GTDB lineage: Bacteria > Verrucomicrobiota > Kiritimatiellia > CAIKKV01 > CAITUY01 > JAABPW01. The sequence continues at coordinate 4,662 of JBAXDB010000057.1, forward strand.
AAATACCGCAAGCAGAATCCACAGAATTGCGGTTGCCACCACTTTTGGATCCCGCACCCATTCATCGCCGCCGCCCAGCTCACAAACAAGCATAAAGCCAATCACAATCGAAACCGTGAGCAATAAAAAGGCGACACCCACCAACCGGCTCATAATATGATCAAGTGATTCAAGCGAGGGAAGCCGCTCCCATACAACCCCAAAGCGTTTATTTTTGAGATTACTGTCCTGCATCAGGTAGATCACCGCGCTGATACTGGCCAGCGTAAAAACACCGAATGCCGCATAGGCCGTTGCCACATGCAGCATCATGACCGCCCCCTGGAGCTGAGCCGGTGCCCCAGCCTCCTGCTTGAAGGCTGAAATCCCGCACAGAAGCAGGAGGGTGGCGTAAGGGATGAGAATGCCCGCGATGCCCCGCGTATAGCGGTAAACGGACCATATGCCATAGGCCCCGCTGAGCGCCAGCGCATACAACGTCATGGCATCAAAGCGGTTAAAACCAGGAATGGCCGTAAACCCTGCCCCGCGTAATACCAGCACCCCGGCAAGAATGACCGCCCCGAAAATCATGAGGGTAATGGCCGCCCGCTCCCCCTTTGGCCTGTAGCCAAGCAAGGACGCCATCGCCAGCAGAGACGCCACGACATAGCACCCCACCCCAAAAATAGAGACTATAAATTCTCGATCCACATTTGACTCCTCAAAGGGGACTATATTACTCCTCAACCCCGGGACATTACAAGAGTTGAAAGTTCAGAGTTGAGAGTTGCTGCCAACTGCCCCCTGCCCACTGCCTACTGCCCACTGTCTGCCTCAACCTTCACGGGCTACCAGTATGGCAGGTATCGCAGCGGGCCGTTTTCCAATCGTCCCCGATATCTTCGGGATGTTTGAATTCCAGCCCGGATGACGTGAATTCCGGCAATTCTTTGCCCGGCCCTTGTGCTAGAATAGTGTGGCAGGTGTCACAATCCTTGGAAATTCGTTTCCCGAACTCACTCACATGCTCCCCATCATGACACCGGAAACAGCCTGCGGTGATCTTGTGTCCGATGTGGTTGGGATACTCAGCCCAGCTAACTTTCATCTCTGGGAAGAAGTTACCACTGTATATGGCCTGCACCTCCCTGACGGTGGCATCAAGCCGGGCATCCCCGGGGTATTTCGCGCGTAATTCACGATCAATGGCCGACAATGCCTCCGCCTCGGTTTTATAGGACGCGGCAAGGAGCTTGGCAGTCACCGCTTTCAGCGAAGGAATAGTGCTATCAAGCCGCCCGGCTGACATCGCTGAATCCAGCAATTCATTCGGCGCCCGGTAGGTGTGGGCAGGACGATTATGGCAATCCATACAATCCATACTGCGCTTCGCAAGCTTTGAAGCTTGCTCATCTGTAATCCGAAGCTTCTTATCCTCCGTCCGGTAAACAGTCACTTTTCCTGACTGATCGGTCACTTGAACCCAGGGTATAACCAGGCGCTTGCGGTCTGAAGCGATATACTCAACCGTATTCACCCCTTCCATGTGCCAGTGAATACCGCGAATCTGACCTTTCGCAGGATCGCCCCCGCCGATTTTAAGAAGCATCTTGATGGTCCATGGCGAGTTTTTCTCATCCACTCCAAAATGCGTCCATGTTCTCATCACCGCACCGAAGAATTTCGAAGGCCAATGGCAGGCCAGACAGGTATCCTTAGCCGGACGGAGGTTCTGAACAGGCGTTTCAATGGGTCGGTGATACTTATTAAAAAGAACCGAGTAGACCTGATAGAGCCCGGAGATCTTGGCTTTGACAAACCATTCCGCGCCTGAGCCGATGTGACACTCGGCGCACGAGGTGTTCGCATGCGGTGACTGCTTGAAAGCCGTATGTTCCGGCTTCATCACCTCATGGCAGACCGTCCCGCAAAACTGAACCGACTCGGTGAAGTGATAGGCCCGGTAGGCAACCACTACCCCCCCGCCAACAAGAATGGTTACCAACAGGCCGGAAACGGCAATCTGCATCACGGTTCGCCGATCACCTAGATCGATGACTGGCAGGCGGGGAATAACTCCTTGTCGCTTCACCCGCAGATGTGTCAGGAACATCCCCAGCACAACCAACCCCACACAGGCCCCGACGAACATCGGGATCAAAAGGTAGCTGATCATCCCGAAATACGCAGAGAGATTTTTTTGGGTAGCGTCAATAATGACCATGATCAAGCCGATTAACAGAGCACACGCCCCCATCAAGATCCCCAGCAGGCTGATCCAGTTTCGCAGTAATCCGGAAAACTTTGTGACTTCACGCATTATGGCTCACTCCTTGATACTAAAATTGAATAAAGAGCATAGAGAACCCCCCTCATTAATGCAAAATGAATCACGGGAAAAAGGACTCCAGAATACTTCTAATTTGCGTAGATTTGTCCTATTTACGATGTTAGTCTGCCATTCTATAGTTCAGGGTTTTATTAATAATGCTGCCGGAGAACGACTAGCATGTACACCATACCATATAAACGAATCGCCCGGAACGGGACGCATCAAACCATTATTCCAGTAATTTTCTTCCTTTTTTTCTGTTTAGGCCTCACCCCCGCCGCCCGGGGTGTGACCCTTTCAAATAACGAATGCATGGTGTGTCATGATGACCCCGCTCTCACCAGGATGGTTATGGGCCAAACCCAGTCGTTACATGTCGTCGAAGGCGTGCTGAAGAAATCCGTTCACGCACAACTCAACTGCACGGAATGTCATGCCGGAATCAAGGAATTACCCCACGACGACAAACTCCCCCCGCCTGCCTGCGGCAGTTGTCATGATGACGTCGCCAAGGAATATTCCTCCAGCATTCACGGAGTCAGCCAGCGCATGGGCGCCTCAGGCGCGGCCACCTGCTCCAGTTGCCACGGAAGCCACAATATTGTCCCCGTTAAACAGGGCAACTCCCCGGTGTTCAAACTCAACCTGCCGGCAACCTGCGCTCGGTGCCATAGCAACACCAACCTGACGACGGAATACAAAATGAAATTCCCGCAAGCCGCCAGCCAGTACATGGAAAGTATCCATGGCCGCGCCTTGCTTAAACTCGGGCTGATTGTCGCTCCCTCCTGTAACGATTGCCATGGCGTTCACAATATCCGGCGCAGCGTTGACCGTAATGCCTCGATCAACCATGCCCATGTGGCCGACACCTGCGGCAAATGCCACATCGGGGTTGAGGCCACCTACATGAAGAGTGTTCATGGTCAGCTTCTTGCCAAGGGTGATTCCCGCGGTCCTGTCTGTACGGACTGCCACAGCGCCCATCAAATTGAGACACAGGAAGGCGGGCTCCTCAAAGCCGCCAGCGACGAACGTTGCGGCAGGTGCCACCAGGATCGCCTCAAAAACTATATGGAAACCTATCACGGCAAAGCCATTGCCCTGGGCACCTCCCATAATGCGCCCCAGGTCGCAGCCTGTTACGACTGCCACGGCCATCATGATGTGCTGCCTCCCTCTAATCCCCTGTCACGCCTGTCCGCAGCTAATAAACTGAACACATGCCGTCAGTGCCATAAGGGCGCCACAGAGAAATTCACCCAGTACCTTCCTCACGCTGATCCGGAGGATCGCGAACACTACCCCATGTTGCATTTCGTGTTTCTCGCCATGACGGGCCTGCTGGTGGGCACTTTTGCCTTTTTCGGCTTCCACACCGCCCTCTGGATCTTCCGCTCCATTTACCTCTTCCTCCATGATTCGAAAACGTTCAGGGAAGCCAAGATCAGCACGCAAGTCGGGGACCAGTGGTTTACCCGGTTCTCCCCGTTTGAGCGGATGCTGCACATCATGGTGGTCACCAGTTTCCTCCTGCTGGTGATTACGGGCATGCCGCTGAAATTCCACTACACGAACTGGGCCAAGGTCATCTTTAATATTATGGGTGGCGCCCCTGTCGCCCGCTCCCTGCACCATTTCGCGGCGATCATTACGTTCCTGTATTTTGCCCTGCACCTGACTGACCGCGTCAGGGCCTGCTGGCGGGGACGGAGCAACCTGCTGGATCCCGTCACCGGGCGGATGACCATCAGGCAGATCGTTGCCGTTGTCTTTGGTCCCGATTCCATGGTTCCTAACCTTGAGGACTGGCGCCAGTTTATCGCCCACCAGAAGTGGTTCTTCGGCAAAGGTCCCCGCCCGCAATTCGACCGCTGGACGTACTGGGAGAAATTTGACTACCTCGCCGTCTTCTGGGGAGTTGCCATGATCGGGGCCTCGGGCTTGATCATGTGGTTCCCCGTTTTCTTCACCCGCTTCCTGCCGGGCTGGGTAATCAATATCGCCATGATCGTGCATTCCGATGAAGCCCTGCTGGCTGCGGGCTTCATCTTCACTTTCCACTTTTTCAACACGCATTTCCGTATTGAGAAATTCCCCATGGATACCGTTATCTTTTCGGGGCGCATCTCCAAGACCGAGATGCTGCACGAGCGTAAGCACTGGTACGATCGCCTGGAGGCCGAAGGCAAACTCGACGATTATCGCATCAAGGATGAGTGGGTGCGCTGGAAGGAAATCGCCAAGACGTTCGGGTATTTGTTCTTCGGTACAGGCCTGATTCTGCTGGTGCTTATTGCTGTGGCAATGACAACACGGTTGTTGCATTGAGGAGAAGAACCCACCCCTAACCCCTCCAAGGAGGGGAACAATACTGAATGATTCAAATACAAAAAGCGTGCCCCGCTCCCTTTCCGGGTTCTTCTCTGGCTCCCCTCCTTGGAGGGGCCGGGGGTGGGTTCTTCTCTTCTCTCGCTCCCCTCCTTGGAGGGGTTAGGGGTGGGTTCTTCGGCGACAATTAGTAGGAGTAAAAAATGAGTTACAAACGCTATTTTATCTTAGCCGGTTTATTGATCGCAGCGATGTCGCAGTGGACTCTCGCCATTGACAATTCGGACTGCTTTGGCTGCCACGAGGATAAGAGTCTTACGAAAAAAGATGCTGCGGGGAAAACGATTAATCTGTTTGTGGATGCGGCCAAGTATGCCACCTCAACCCACGCCAGCAACACCTGCACAAGTTGTCATTCGGATATCACCGAGGTGCCGCATCCTGACAAGTTTGCGGCCAAACTCGTCGCCTGCGACGCCTGTCATACAAACGCAGCCCGTTCGTATACCTCCAGCGCCCACGGAATCGCCCGTCAGGCGGGCAATCTGCAAGCCGCCACCTGTAGCGACTGTCACGGCAAGCATAATGTGATTCCTGCACGACTGGCCATCTCGCCGCTCAATCATGACCACCTGGCCGCCACCTGCGGGAAGTGCCATCCGCAAGTCGTCGAAGTCTTTCAGAAAAGCATCCATGGCAAGGCCTTGACACGCGGAGTCCGCGATGCGCCCACCTGCACGGACTGTCATTCGGATCACCAGATCAGCGACCTGCGGGCCGCCTCCTCCCTGAAGGTCGCCGAAGATGTCTGCAGCCGGTGTCATGCCTCCGAGCGCTTTAATGCCAGGAACAATCTGGACGCAAACAAGGTCACCACCTTTTTTGCCAGTTATCACGGAATGTCGACCAAAATGGGCTCAACTCAAAGTGCCAACTGCGTCAGTTGCCACGGCTACCACGACATTCTGCCCTCCTCGGACCCGCTGTCTTCGGTGAATACAAATAACATGGTCACCACCTGCCGCAAATGTCACCCGACCGCCAATGAGAATTTTTCATTCGGCAAAATCCATCTCGATCAAAAATCCGTTGTGAATACCGGGGACCGCATTAACTGGTGGATCCGCCGGATTTACACGCTCCTGATTGTGGGCGTTATCGGAGGTATGCTGGTCCACAATATCCTGGTCTTCCGCCGCAAGTTTCAGATTCTCAGACGCAAAAAAGAACCCACAGTCACCCGTATGACCCGATCCCAGCGCTACCAGCACTTTATCCTGCTCACCAGTTTTACAGCCCTGGCGATCACCGGATTCGCACTCACCTATCCCGATTCATGGCTGCATTACCTGATGGGCTCCAATGAGAATGTCCGCCGCCTCGGGCACCGCCTCGCGGCCGTCATCATGATGGCGCTGGCGGTCTATCACACCGTTTATATTGTGGTAGCAAAAGACGGCCGTAAGTTGCTTAAGGACATCTTCCCCTGCCCGAAGGACGTTCTGGATGTGCTCGGGAACCTGCGTTACCTGATTTTCCCGCGCGCCCCAAAACCCGAGTTCGCCCGGTTCACGTATGGCGAAAAGGCGGAGTATTGGGCGGTGGTCTGGGGCACCGTGATCATGGGGGCCACCGGGATTATCATCATGTTCAAGATGTACATCACGGAATGGGCACCGCGCTGGGTGATCGATGTGGCCATCACGATCCACTTCTATGAGGCCATCCTCGCCGTGCTGGCCATCATTGTCTGGCATTTCTACCACGTGATCTTTGATCCGGATGTCTACCCCATCAATACGGCCTGCCTCGATGGCAAGATGCCGGAACATCTTTATCACGAGGAACACCCGCTGGATACGGAGACGGTGGGAAAGGGAAAATAGGTTATTAGTTATTGGTTATTCGGAATCCATCGGAAATATCCAATAACGAATAACCAATAACTTTCAATACCCTACTTCGCAACAACGGCTGCGTCTTCCATAATCACGTCGTATTTGTAGCCTGAGCCGAAATCCTTGTCCGTATGAATCGGGCCGCTCACGGTAACTACATCCCCGACCTTGACTTCAGCCTTGGTGGTAACTACCAGATCATTATTACCTTCACCACCTGATCCATCTTGCAGGTGCAACCAGTTCATTCCCATTATCTTCGTGGAAACCTTCACAACCTGCGCCCGGACAATCACGGTCTTGCCTGACAGCGCCGCTTTACCGGCCCAGATTTCCCCCACCGTCTTGCCGCCCTCCGGCTTCTGGATGGCCAACTTGGCCACAGGCACCTTTGTCCCCATGCCGGCAATGACGGGATGCCCCTCCGGGAGAGTGGCGGCTCCGGCCGCAGTGGCTGCCCCTGCGCTACCGGCTGGAACAATCGCACCGGCCATATAGAGTTCATCAAATTTCCGGTTCAACACCTTGCTGGTGAAATTCTTGGTAAGCATACCCCCTTCAACCGACACGCGATCACCCACCTTGACCTCAAAGGCCGGCGCCGCCGCCCAGAGCGTCTCCTTGCCGGTGTTGATCTGGACATAGGTGTAACGACTGGCATTCGTTGTCTGCAATACAACACCTGAAAAAGAGGACTCGGCCTTGCCGGACATTTCGCCCGCCGCCGAACACATGTCAGCGCCCATGGAAAGACGCCCCGCCATCAACATCATCACAACCATAATTGATTTTTTGTACATTTCTGAATACCTCACTTCACTTGTCATGTTCTACTCTTATCTTAGGCGTCGCTCATTACCCTCACCCCAGCCCTCTCCCCTCAAGGGAGAGGGAGTAGTCCAGGAGCACTTGATTCCCATCTTTCCTCTCCCCTCAAGGGAGAGGGAGTAGTCCAGGAACCTCCCTAACAACTCAGCAACCAGCAACTCAACAACCCGGTGCTACCCCTTCGCGTAACTGTGCAAACCCGACAACAAAAAGTTAACCCCGTAGTAGGTAAACAACACGGAGATGAACCCTATAATCGAAATCCAGGCCGCCCGCCGGCCACGCCAGCCCCGCATGAAGTTGAAGTGCAGAAACGCGGCATAGATAAACCAGGTGATCAGCGACCAGGTTTCCTTGGGATCCCAGGACCAATAAGTTCCCCACGCCGAATTTGCCCACACGGCACCCGTCAGAATTCCCAGTGTGAGAAACAGGAACCCGAACGAGATGGTCTGCGTCACAATCGTCTCCAGCGTCTGCCGGGTCTCCACCTGCGCCACACTGGCCTGGCGGGTGGCAATCAGATAGCCGGCCGAGGCCACTGCCGATATGGCAAAGGCACCATAACCAAGAAAGCAGGTCATCACATGAAATGACAGCCAATTGCTTTGAAGCGCCGGCATCAGCGGGCGAATGGCCGATTCAAAGGTACTGGCATGCGCCAGCGCCAGCGCGGATAGCGCTGCCGCAGCGGCCGCCAGCCAGGGCAGCTTCGTGCGGATCCGCAGCAGGAGATACACCACGGCAACCGTCCAGGCGAAAAGGACAAGCGACTCAAACATATTGCTGAAGGGAGCGCGCCCGGCCTCCACCCAACGGATTCCGAGATAAAGCGTCTGAATGGTCACCCCGGCCACAATCAGACCATTGGCAACCCCGTCAAAAAGATTCCGCCGGGTCATCAGGCATATCACCGCGCACACCATGGCGCAGAAATAGGCGGCAAGACTGATATTAAAAAGAGCGGTCATGTTGAAAAAGCCTGTCATGATAGTTCTCCCGTCCGTCGGCGTTGGTCTCCAAGCCAGGGCCCGACACAGAACACCAGCGTCAACCCTGTCATCATTAAAACAAAACCCGCATACACAATGGGGATGCCCGGATCACGCACCACCTGTAACGCACTCCAGGCCAGATCATCGGGATTGTAACTGGTCTGATAGAAGGTATAACCACCCCAGGAAAATGGCGAATTAACCGCGATCGTCCGAGTGCTCACCACCGCTCCCTTTTCAATCACTTCAACCGTGCTTTTGAATGCCTTGATGTCGCCGCCCCGCATCCCCATTTCCTCCGGCGGCACGGCCATGAACCGGAACTTCAGGGGCATAGCCGCTATACTACTGTCAGAACTTCCAAAATCGGGGAAACGCGCAAACACCCATTGCGTATTAGTGCTCCCGCTCCCCACCACACAGACCTGTACGGCGGGATTATTAGGCACATCCGAACGGGACTTGACGTCACCCGTTGCTCCATCAAGGGCAAAGTCGGCCACATACCGGAGCACTTTGACCCTGAACGCCGGGCTTGCGCCTGCAGGGGCATCTGCCGGCACCACGGGATGTTCCACATTCAACTCGACCGGAAAATGCGCAATCAGATTTTTCTCAGCCCATTGAACCAGTATCATATCGACAGGCGCCTCTTTCGCGCCCGTCGTTTTTTTATGATATTCCAGTTCGAATTTGGTCAGGCGAAGCGAGAAAGGCAGAACCATCGGGCCGTCAGAACTCTCGGCACTTGAAACAGCCTCCCCCTCACGGAATTGGATCGCGCCTTTCTGACCCCAGATGACACGCACCACACCCCCGGCTAAAACCAGAAGAAGGCTGACATGCGTGATGAAAGAGCCAATGACCCTGAGCCGGGCCGCGCCCGTTGAGCGTTTAATCGCCTGATAACGCCTGCCCGTACAAACCATCAGACTGGCCGCCAAGGCAAATAACAGCCCCACAAACCACCAGGAATAAAACACGCGCGTCAACCCCAGCGCTGACAACACGCCCAGCACCTGATGGCCGCCAGGCCGCGCCAGATAGACTTCCACTTGCGACCCTTGCGGAATCAGGGTGCCGGCAATACAGGCCAACGCCAGCAGCAAGACCACCGTCAGGGCAAACGCCAGCGACCCCAACACTCTGGTGACGGGATTTCCCCATGCTGGCTTTGCAACGGGCTCTTTGGCTTCAACAGAATCACTCATAGTGGATAAATATAATCTCTTTTGGGCCTTAGGGTCAACACAATGTGAAAAACATGGTCCATTTCAGACGGCCAGCGAGGCCGCTGGCCCTCCAACAGGAAATAAGGGGGGCCATTAGCGCCGCCCTTAGGCACCGCTAATTAATAAAATTTACATCTTCTTTCGCGTTTGGTGTCCGGCATCACCCTCACCCCAACCCTCTCCCCTCAAGGGAGAGGGAGCAATGCCGCAGGGATCGCGTAAAATCGACCCCTCCTCTCCTCGGGGGGGGAATCGATTCCCCTCTTTCCTCTCCCCTTGGGGGAGAGGATTTAGGTGAGGGGTATTTCCGCAGATGTAAATGTTATTTATTTGCGCCGCCCTTATTCGCACCAAAAGACCAAGCGACGTCCTTTACTTCTGCTTTTTGGGATCAGGGTGCTTGATCTTCTCGTAGGCCTGTTCAGCATCAAACCCGACCTTCTTGCCATCCTTGGTCGTATACTTCTCGGCATTCCAGGTGGGGGACTGTTCATTATGGCAAAGCGCGCAACTGGTTGTCGCAGGATAGATCATTCCCGCTTCGATACACTTCTTCTGATCTTCCATCGTGGCCTTGGCTTTGTAATTCTTTCCCGGGCCGTGGCAGGACTCACATGAGACGCCGTCTTCAACAAGTACTTTTTCCGTTGCCTTGGATTCTTCCGTGAAATTGTAGGCCGTGGAATGACACTTCAGACACTTGCCGCTCTTCTGCGGTTCGGCAACACCCACTTTGGCGCCAGCCGCTTTGGCTTCCGGACTGGCCAGCATTTCGACAGCCTTGGCGTGTGCAGTACTCTGCCACTTACCAAACTGATCGCCAGACTCCGCCTTCTTGTGGCACATCGCACAGGCTTTTGTGCCCACTAACAACGATGCATCCCGCTCTACCGCGATGCCGTTCAACGTTATGGATCCCGCCAAAACCAATCCCAAACCGAATGATGAACTCACAAGATTTCGCATACGACCTCCCTGTTTATATGACACCCTTTCGAGCCCGGGAAATTGCTTACTCAAGCAGCTTCCGGCCCGACCCGCCACGGGTTGAAAGATTACTATTACAAGCAGGCTACAGCAATAGTTTAAGTTGATATTTTATCAGGTTACAGGAGCTTACATTCCTCAAGGTGACGTTCAACGGGCCTGCCCTGAGCAACGTCGAAGGGCGAACGCGTTGTCCTTGTAAAGGCCCCTCTATAGACCTGCGGCCGCCGAGGCCGTCGGCCCTCCAGGTGAAAGCGCCAGGCATTATCTTCATGGAGGGCCAGCGGCCTCGCTGGCCGGCAAATATGAAGACACTGCAAAGATAGTGCCCCTTCTTTCGCTCCTTCATTGGCCCGGCCGCCGAGGCCGTCGGCCCTC
>JBAXDB010000058.1:0-15552 GCA_037141135.1 bacterium
CCTACCCCCTCCCCCCATAGGGTGGGGAGTATTATTTTCGAGTACTGCGCAATTTCGCTTGTGTACCACGCCGTGGTAGTTGTATATTTACAGACAGTAAGGTAACAAAGCCAATAGCCGGGAGTCCAGCTTCATTCTGAAACACGCTCATTCCGGAAGGAAAGTGAGTTATTATGCTGAGGGAAACACTTGAAAAAGGTGAGTTTGTCATCACGTGTGAGTTTGTGCCCGGACGCGGTAAAAACGGCCCCAGCATTGAAGCAGCAGTTGACTTTGCTAAAGCGGTGTCAACTGCCGGAGTAAAAATTCAAGCAGTCAGTCTAACAGACAACCCTGGGGGCAACTCCGCCTTGACGCCAGATGCACTCGCCCCGGAGATTCAGAAATACGGATTGGATGCCCTCGTCCATTTCTCCTGTCGCGATATGAACCGGAATGCGGTCGAATCGCGCGCGAACGCTCTGGCCAGGGCGGGAGTTAATAATCTTCTCGTTCTGACAGGCGATTACCCGGCCAGCGGCTTTGAAGGAAATGCCGCCGGAGTATTTGATCTGGATTCCGTCCAAACGATCAAATATCTGAAGTCGATGAATGCCGGGCTTGAAATCCCCGGCCCAAAAAAAGGTACTACGGTCAAACTTCCCCAAACAAACTTTTTCATCGGTGCCGCCGTTTCCCCCTTTAAACTTAAAGAGGAGGAGTTACTCCCACAGTTCTTCAAACTCGAGAAGAAAATCGCCGCGGGCGCGGACTTTATCATTACCCAATTGGGTTACGACATGCGGAAGTTTCTGGAAGCCAAACGCTATCTGGCCGCCCGGGGACTCAAGGTTCCACTCATCGGCAATGTCTATGTATTAAGTTATGGAGCCGCCAAAACCATGAATGCAGGCTTGGTCGCGGGATGCGTGGTCACCGACGAACTCCTGAGCGTGCTCGAGGCCGAATCCAAGGATCCTGACAAAGGGAAGGCGAAGCGTCTGGAACGTGCCGCAAAAATGGTGGCCATGTTCAAGGGGATGGGCTTCAACGGGGTTCATATCGGTGGGTTTGGGCTTAAGACCGAAGACTTCCTGTTCGTCATCAAAAGGGCGGATGAAATCGGTGCACAATGGGAATCCTTCATCCCGGAAGTTGCGTTTAGCCGGAAAGACGAATTTTACCTGTTTCCCCCGCCGAAAACGTACCGCCCCGGCGAAGTGGATGAAGATCCCGTAAAAAAACTCCCAGCCGGCCATCGTGTACTCGGTTATAATATTTCGATGGCGCTGCACCATATGGCTTTCGATCGCGGAAGTATCGGTTGCCGACTCCTGACGAGTTACTACATGATGCTGGAAAGACATCCCAGAATTGCTAAATTTTCGCACTTCAACGAACACGTAGTTAAAATGTTATCTTTCGGTTGTCGTGACTGCGGCGATTGCGCCCTGCCGGATATGGCCTATTGCTGTCCACAAAGTATGTGTGCCAAACAGCAGCGTAACGGACCCTGCGGCGACAGCACATGCGGCAAGTGCGGCGTGTATCCGGATGAGAGACCCTGCGCCTGGACAGTCGTTTATTCCCGCATGAAAGGGGCCGGCAAACTGGAAGAGATGCGCGCCAACTATGCACCCCCGCGTAAAATGAACTTATCCTTTACATCAGGATGGGCAAACTACTTCTTAAAGCGGGATCACGCGGCCACGGTCAATCACGATGTAACCGAAAGCACTAAACCGTGAAATTAGCAGTGACCGGAAAAGGGGGAGTGGGAAAAACCACAGTCAGCGCACTGCTGGCCCACGCATTCAAAGCCTCCGGCCATTCCGTAGTGGCGATCGACTGCGACCCCGACTCCAACCTGCTGGCCTGCATGGGCTACCCCCACCCCGAGAACGTCAAGCCCCTTGTTGAACTCCACGCCCTGATTGAGGAGAAGATGGGCGTCAAGCCGGGTACCACCGGCGGGATGTTCCGCCTCAACCCCTTTGTTGACGACATCCCTGACCGGTACGCCATCAACATTGACGGGATCCGCGTACTCGTCGCGGGGGCGGTCAAAAAGGGCGGCTCCGGCTGCTACTGTCCTGAAAACAGCCTGATCCGGGCACTGATCTCTCATTTGCTCGTGGACGATACAACAGACCTCGTTCTGGATATGGAAGCGGGTGTGGAGCACCTCAGCCGCGGCACGATCCGCACAGTTGACAGCCTGCTGATTGTCGTGGAACCAGGTCTCCGCAGTGTGGAAACCGCCTTTCGCGTAAAAGATCTGGCGGACGACCTCGGGCTGAAACGCATCATCGCGATTGGCAACAAGATCCGGACTGAAGCTGACATCGCATTCCTTAAGGAAGCGATGCAGGGCATCGAATTAGTGGGGTTTCTTCCCTATGAAAACCGGATCCGCGAGGCGGAAATTGCCAAACGTACCGTGGTAACGGCCAGTGAAGAGATCAAGGCCACTATTCAGAATGTAGTACGATTAATAGAAGAAAGAACAGCGAAACGTTCATAAATTCACAGGGGAACACGAGCATGACAGACACACTCAAACAAAGCGCAGATCCGGCCGCGCAATCCATGATCGACAAGATGAAAGCGGCCTCCATGGGCACCGCCTTCGATCGCCATGATGAACAGGGAAAACGCTGTCCTTTCGGCGAGCAGGGCACCTGTTGCCGTATTTGCGACATGGGACCGTGCCGCATCACCGCAACGAAAAAGGGCATTTGCGGGGCCGATGCTGCCACCGTGGCGGCCCGTCACCTCATCCGGCAAGTCGCAGCCGGTGCGGCTGCCCATTCGGACCATGGCCATGACATTGTCAAAACCCTCAAACTCGTTGCTAAAGGCGAAGTTCAGGGTTACTCCATCAAAAGCCCTGAGCGGCTCATCGCCCTCGCCCAGGAATGGGGCATTCCCACAGATAAACGTGAAATCAAAGCAATTGCTCTGGATATGGCATCCGCTGGTCTGGCTGAGTTCAACAATCAGGAAGGCGAAATTCGCTACCCCACCCTGCGTGCTCCCGCCGCGACTGTCGAGAACTGGCGCGCCCACAACCTGATCCCCGTCGGGGTCGAACACGAAATCGTGGAAACCCTGCACCGTACCCATGAGGGCGTGGATGCCGACTACGTCAATCTCCTCATGCACGGCCTGCGCACATCCATGGGCGATGGCTGGGCCGGCGCCATGTTGGCCACCGATTTCAGCGATATCCTTTTCGGTACACCTCAACCGGTGCGCAGCAAGGTCAACCTCGGGGTGCTTAAACCTGATGAAGTGAACATCGTTGTGCATGGTCACGAACCGACCCTCTCGGAAATGGTGGTCATGGCAAGCCGTGATCCCGAACTCATCGCGTTGGCCAAGTCAAAAGGTGCCAAGGGCATCATGGTGGGCGGTATCTGCTGTACAGCCAACGAAGTGCTCATGCGCCAGGGCGCACCGGTAGTCGGCAACTTTCTGCATCAGGAGCTGGCCATCGCAACCGGTGCCGTGGAGATGATGCTGGTAGACGTGCAGTGCGTCATGCCGGCCCTCGTGGAGCATGTGTCCCGCTTCCACACAAAACTTGTCACCACGAGCAAAAAAGCCCGCATCCGTGGTGCGACCCATATCCAGTTTGAAGAAACACATGCCTGTGACATTGCCAAGGATATTGTCCGCCAGGCGATTGAGAATTACCCCAACCGTCGCGCGGTGAATATCCCTGAAAACAAGACCGACCTGGTCGCTGGATTCACAGTGCAGAACACGTTTACGCATCTGGGTGGTCGCTATCGCGCCTCGTTCCGGCCCCTCAACGATGCCATCATCTCCGGCCGCCTGCGCGGCGTGGCAGCGGTGATCGGGTGTAATACGGTCAAGAAACGGCAGGACGAAAGCCATCAGGCGATGGTGCGTGAACTGATCGCCAACGACGTGCTGGTGGTCATGACCGGCTGCGCGGCCACCGCGTGCGCCAAGGTCGGCTTGCTTCAGCCTGAGGCGGCAAAAAAATGGGCGGGCCCGGGGCTGCAGGAAATCTGCGAGACCGTGGGGATTCCGCCCGTACTACACTTCGGCTCGTGTGTTGACAATAGCCGCATCCTGGTCGCCTTGTGCGAGATGATCAAGGAGGGCGGCCTGGGCGATAAACTCTCTGATCTTCCCATCGCCGGCGCGGCCCCTGAAGCCATGTGCGAAAAAGCCATCGCTATCGGTTTCTACTGTGTCGCCTCGGGTGCCTATGTCAATTATAGCCCCGCCATGCGCGTGCTGGGCAGCAAGGACGTCACCAAGTGGCTGACCGAGGATGTCGAACACATTACCGGCGGCAAATTCAACTTCGAGGATGACCCGGTCAAGGCCGCCCGCCTCATGATCGAACATATGGATAAAAAGCGCGCCGCCTTGAAGCTGCGCCCGATGATGTACAAACCATGCGAAGCCAATCAACCGGCCGCCGCGTCACCAACGATCTAACCAAAGGGAGCAGCAACAATGTCGAAAATTATAGCCAGTGCCGCGATTCGGGGTGCGTATGAGGTCGTTCGCCAGGCAGAGGAATTTTTCAATAAAGCACGTGAGGAAAAAGGCGAAGGCACAGCCATCGGGTTTCCTGATACGGCGTACTACCTGCCCATGGCCAACGCGCTGATGGGCTTGGAGACCAAGACAGTGGGCGAACTAAAGCCCATTCTGGCCCACGCCCGCGACCTGCTGGGTCCGGAACCGAAGGATAACCTGTGGTTCCCCTACTTGGGCACCGCACTGGACGCCGGGGTCGCCACCCTGCTGGCCGAGGAAATCATCATGGTCCTGCGTTATCTCTATGCACAGGAACCCCAGCCCGGTTGCAACGGCTTTTTCTCGGACACCATTCTCCGAACATTGGGTATTCAGTTGGTGGACGGTCGCATGCCGGGTTTTGCCGCGATCCTTGGTGCCGCGCCGGACAGCGATACCGCCGTCAGAATCGTGCGCGAACTTCAGAAACGCAGCATCATGGTGTTTGCGGGCTCCTCCACGAATGGCATCAGCATCGTGGACCAGCTTGAAGAGAAAAAAGTCCAGATGGGCTGGGATTCCTACATCGTCCCCTATGGGCGCGACACCGTCAGCGCCATATATCCGTTGAGCTGGGCCATCCGTGGCGCACTCACCTTCGGCGGATTGAAAGCCGGACAAGCCCGCAAATGCCTTGAGTATTGCAAAAACCGCGTATTCGCCTTCGGCCTGACGCTGGGCGAAGTGGATGACATCAAGTACGCCACCGGCGCCGGTGCGATCAATATGGGTTTCCCGATCATCGCTGACACCAATATTCCGGAAATCAAGCCCACCGGTATCTGTACCTATGAACATGTCGTCCATGAGTTGGACTACGCAAACCTGGTTCCACGTTGCATTGAAGTCCGCGGCGTCAAGGTCTCGGTCTCACAACTCGACATCCCGGTCTCCTACTCCGCCGCCTTTGAGGGCGAACGCGTACGGCGCGAGGATACGCACGTGGAATTCGGCGGGAAATATTCCACCGGGTTTGAGTTCGTGCACATGAAGGAAATGGATCAGGTTGAGGACGGCAAGATTGAGCTGATCGGTCCGGATATTGACACGGCCAAAGTGGGAGGCGCCATGCCCCTGGGGATCATGGTGGAAATCGCCGGCCGTGCCATGCATTCTGATTTTGAACCTCTCATCGAGCGGAAGGTTCATGACTTCCTGAACTACGCCATGGGTATCTTCCATATGAGTCAACGCGACATCATCTGGATCCGGATCAGCAAGGACGCCTATGCCAGCGGTTTCCGGCTGAAGCACTTCGGCACCATGATCCACGCCCAGATTCATAATCTTTACAGCAAGATCGTGGACAAGGTGCAGGTGAAGATCATCACGGACCAGGCCCAGGTTGAGGCGGGACTGAAGGAAGCCCGGAAATCCTATGCGCAGCGGGATGAGCGCATACTCGGCATGACCGATGAAAGCGTTGACGTGTTTTACTCGTGCGCCCTCTGCCAGTCGTTTGCCCCGAACCATATTTGCGTCATCAGCCCCGAGCGCCTGGGACTTTGCGGCGCCGTGAGCTGGCTGGACGGCAAGGTGGGATATGAAATTGACCCGACCGGCGGCAACCGCCCCATCAAAAAGACCCATGTGATCGATGCAGGCAAGGGACAATGGCAGGAAGTCAACGACTTCGTCTACCAGAGCTCCAACCGGACCATCGAGAAGGTCAGCCTTTACTCGCTCATGGAAGATCCCATGACCTCGTGCGGCTGTTTCGAGTGCATTCTGGCGCTGATCCCGGAAGCCAACGGGTTCATGATCGTCAACCGCGAATTCGGCGGCATGACCCCCTGCGGCATGAAGTTCTCAACCCTCGCCGGCTCGGTCGGCGGCGGCAATCAGACCCCTGGCTTTCTGGGTGTGGGCCGCCTCTATATTCTGAGTAAGAAATTCATTGCGGCCGACGGCGGTCTCAAACGTCTCTTGTGGATGCCCAAGGAACTCAAGGAATTCTACCGCGAAAAGTTTGGGACCCGCGCGCAAGAGGTCGGTGTACCGAATCTGTTGGACTTGATCGCGGACGAAACGGTGGCCACAACGGGTGAGGAGTTGGTGGAGTATCTGCAAAAGGTAGGTCACCCGGCTCTGGAAATGAACGCTCTGCTGTAAAGTAAAACCAAAACAGAATCGAATGGGAGGCAATATATGGCTCTGAAAGCGCTGGATATCTTCAAGTTACTGCCGAAAACAAATTGTAAAAAATGCGGGTGCCCGACCTGCCTGGCGTTTGCCATGAAGCTCGCGCAAAAGCAGGCGAGTCTCGATCAGTGTCCGGATGTCAGCGAAGCATCCAAACTTGAGCTCGCCGGCGCCTCCGCCCCGCCCATCAGGCTGGTGGCTATCGGCGTTGGACCGAACAAACTGGAAATCGGCAACGAGACCGTCATGTTCCGTCACGAGGAGTCGTTCTATCACCCGGCAGGCGTCGGCGTAATGGTCGCCGACACCCTGGATGGGGACGCCCTGAAGGCGAAAATCGAGGCTATCCGCAAGCTGAAGTTCGTCCGCGTGGGCATAGCGATGCACGCCAATGTCGTGGCGATTGTGAATGCCAGCGGCAAGGCGGAGCCTTTCGCCAAGGCGGTGCAGGCCGCGGCCACACTGGATCTGCCCATGGTTCTGATGTCATCACAGGCAGCCCATCTGGACGCCGTGCTGGCCACCTGCGCGGACAAAAAACCCCTGATCCACGCCGCCACCGGCGCGACCATCGACGCGTTTATTCCCATGGCCAAGACCCACAACTGCCCCCTGGCGGTTGCGGCCGCTGACCTGGATGCGGCGATTCCCCTGCTTGAGAAGATCCGCGCCGCCGGCATTCAGGACATTGTTCTGGATGTCACGTCCGGCAGCGTGTCCGGCACATTGCAGACTCTGACCGCCATCCGTCGCCTGGCGCTCAAGAAAAACATGCGCGTGCTCGGATATCCCTGCCTGGTGACCAACTGCACTGTGGACCCGATGGTCAACGTCGCGGAGTGCAGCATGTATGTGGCCAAGTATGCCGGTATTGTGCTCACCGTCCTCGACCAGGCTGAACAACTGATGCCCATCCTGACCGTCAGCCAGAACCTCTACACCGATCCGCGCAAGCCGATCCAGGTGGAGGCAAAGCTGAATGCGATCGGAGCCGTCACGTCGGAATCCCCGCTGATGATCACCACTAATTTCTCCCTGACATATTACACGGTCGCGGGCGAAGTGGAAGCCAGCCGCGTACCGGCCTACATCGGGGTGCTCGACACCGAGGGCACCTCCGTGCTGACCGCGTTCGCCTCCGACAAGCTAACGTCGGAGAAGATCGCGGCTTTTTTGAACTCGGATGAAGTCAAAAGCAAGGTTTCGCACCGCAAGGTCATCATTCCCGGGTACATTGCCGTCATGAGCGGCGGCCTGAAAGATGACTCCGGTTGGACCGTGCTGGTTGGCCCGCGCGAGGCCAGTGGCATCTCGAAGTTCCTGAAGACGTCCTGGGCGAATGCGTGAAGACCTATTCCATAACATTTCAGCCTGACAACAAGACCGTCATGGCGGCCGCCGGGAAAAGCGTCCTGGAGGCCGCGGCGGCCGCCGGCATTGCGGTCAACAGTGTCTGCGGAGGTGACGGGGTATGCGGCAAGTGCCGCGTGCTCATCAAGTCGGGGAAGGTGACGGCCAAGCCGAACATGTTCCTCGACCGCCTCGATATCCAGCGGGGAATGGCCCTGGCCTGCAAAACGTTCATCGATGGCGACGTAGTCATCGAGGTACCGCAAGAGTCCCGCGTGGGCGGAGTTCCACAACTGGCGACGGAGGATGCGATCAGGTATGGGTCGATCTCCGACTGGGTTGGCGAAGGGGCCCTTTTCCCGCGCAATCCCCTGTTCCAGAAGGTGTATCTCGAACTCCCCAAGCCCACCATTTCCGACTGTATCTGTGACCAGGAAAGGATGTACCGGGAAATCCGGCGGAACCGTGACATCCCGATCATGCAAACAGGGCTGGCGGTTCTCCAGCGGCTGCCGGAAATTCTCAGGCAGAGTGACTGGAAGATCACCGTCTCGCTGGGATGCCGGGGTGGAACCCTGGAGGTTGTCGACGTGGAGCCGGGAAATACCTCGGCGGCTAATTTCGGCGTGGCGCTGGACCTCGGCACCACCACCGTGGTGGCTCACCTGGTGGACATGAATACCTCCAAAACACTCGCCACCAAGGCAAAATACAATTCCCAGATTTCCTTCGGCGACGACGTGATTTCACGCATCATGTACGGCGCCACGTCCGAACGGCTCACCCAGTTGCGTGATGTTATTGTAAATGACATCAATGATCTGATCACCGGTCTGGTAGTAGATGCCAGGGTGAAATTGAACGATGTCTGCATGGTGGCCTGCGCCGGGAATACAACGATGATTCACCTGCTCTGCGAACTGAATCCCAGTAACATCCGCAAAGATCCCTATATTCCCGCCGCCTGTTGTCCTCCCACGATCCGCGCCGCCGAGGTGGGCATCAAAATCAACCCGCGCGGCCTGCTTGCCGCCCTGCCCTCCGTCGCGAGTTATGTCGGGGGCGACGTGGTTGCCGATGTGCTGGTCAGCGGCATGATGCGCTCGCCTGAGCTTTCGCTCCTGATCGACCTTGGCACCAATGGCGAACTGGTGCTCGGTAATGCAGACTGGCTGGTGTGCTGCTCGGCCTCCGCCGGCCCCTCCTTTGAGGGCGGCGGGATCACCTGCGGCATGCGCGCCACCAACGGAGCCATTGAACATATCCAGTTAGGAAAGAACGGGGATATCCTGCAATGCAACGTGGTTGGCGGGGGCAAGCCGCTGGGCTTGTGCGGGTCGGGTTTAATCGATGCGGTCGGCGAACTTCTCAAAGCGGGGTGTATTGATCGACGCGGCCGCTTCGACCCGTCGGCCTGTGGCGCCAGGTTGCGGGAAGGCGAATCTGGCGGCATGGAATTCCTTCTGTTTTCCGGCAAGGAAACGGCCCTGGGCCGTGACCTGGTCCTGACTGAAGCCGACATCAATAATCTCATTCACAGCAAAGGCTCGATTTACATGGCCACGGAATGCCTGCTGGATCATGTCGGCATGACGTTTGATGACCTCCAGCATGTCTACATCGCGGGCGGTTTCGGGAACTACCTGAAGGTCGAGCAGGGAATCCGCATTGGCCTGCTTCCCGATTTGGCGCCTTCAAAATTCAAGTACATCGGCAACGGATCCGTTCAGGGGGCCAAGATGGCGCTTCTCTCCCAGGAAGCCCTGCGGAACCTGCAGGATCAGATCGCCGGGGCCATGACCTATCTGGAACTCAGCACTAGTCACAAGTATATGAACGAATATAGTTCGTGCCTGTTTCTCCCCCACACCCATATTGAAAAGTTTCCTTCACTCATGAACGGAACCCCAAAACAAACTGACGCCGGAGGCACACCATGAGTTTGCGTGTCGCACTGGCAGGCAAGGGAGGTACGGGGAAGACGACCCTCTCCGCCCTTTTATGCCGCAGCCTGCAGGCCAGGAATATTAAGCCCATTCTGGCCGTCGATGCCGATCCCAACAGTTGTCTGGCCGACAAACTCGGCTTGAATGTCGAGCGGACCATCGGGGCCGTCCGCGAGGAACTCCGGGCCAAACCGGAAAACAAACCCGCGGGAATTTCCAAAAACGAATGGATTGAACGCCAGATCAATGAATCACTGGTCGAGGCCACCGGGTTGGATCTGCTTGCGATGGGACGGCAGGAAGGGCCGGATTGCTACTGCTTCATCAACAATCTTCTGCGCGAATATCTGGGGCGGATCAGCAAGCAGTACCAGGCCGTGGTGATTGATAATGAAGCCGGTCTGGAGCATTTGAGCCGGCGTACCGATGGCCACGTGGACATCATGCTGGTGGTCTGCCAGCCCACGGTCATCGGCGCCCGTACGGCGATACGCATTATGGAACTGGTCAAGACACTCCACCTCGATATCGGGGGCAGCTATCTGGTGATGAATCAATGCAATGGACCGGTGTCGCCTGATCTGGCGGCCCATTTCGAGCAAACGGGCTTGGAAAACCTGGCGATGATTCCGGCTGATCCGGCCATCGCCGATTTTGATGTGAAAGGGCTGGCAGTGAAGGAACTGCCGGCAAACTCTCCGGCCGTGGTGGCCGTGGATGGTCTGGTGTCGAGGCTTTTGGAAAGGAGTAAGAAATGAGTATCTTTGATGATGCGAAGGAAAAATGGACAGGGACGATCAACGAAGTAACCATCGGCGCCACCAAGGCAGAAGGAGGCACCCGCTCCTCGGTTGTTACGGTGGGTGGCGCCACTGCGCTGCCTTTCATGAATTTTGAGGGTTCCACTCCGCGCGCCCCCGTGGTCGCCATGGAGATCTGGGATCGTGAGCCGGATGACTGGGCTCAACCGTTGGTGGACGCGTTCGGCCCCGTGCTGAAGTCCCCGGCTGACTGGGCTCGCAAATGCGTCGAGGAATACGGTGCCGACATTCTCTGCCTGAAATTGGCCGGCACCCACCCCGACTTCGGAAACGCCTCGCCGGAACAGGCGGCGGCGGTGGTTAAATCCGTGCTGAAGGCGGTCAGCGTACCGCTGATCATCTGGGGTTGCGATCATGACGAAAAGGATAATGAAGTCCTGCCCCGCTGCAGCCAGGCGGCTGCCGGCGAACGGTGCCTGATCGGCGCCGTCAAGGAAGATAATTACAAAACCCTCGTGGCATCCTGTCTGGCAGACGGGCATACCATCATCGGGTTGAGTCCCATTGACATCAACATTGCCAAGCAGATCAATATCCTGGTTTCTGAAATGGGTCTTCCGCTCAACCGGATTGTCATGTATCCGACGACCGGCGCGCTGGGCTACGGGATTGAATACGCCCACTCCATTCAGGAGCGTGGACGGTTGGCCGCACTTGGCGGAGATAAGATCATGTCCCTGCCGGTCATTTGCATGGTGGGCTCGGAAGCCTGGCGCACGAAGGAAGCCAGGGGAAGCCTGCAGGAAAATCCTGAATGGGGCGATGAGGCGACCCGCGGCATATACTGGGAAGTGGGCACGGCGGCAACCCTGTTGCAGGCCGGCACCGATATTCTGGTCATGCGCCATCCCGCCGCCGTCTCGGCAATTAAGAAAACGATCAGCGAACTCATGGTTAAATAAAAAGGAGAATACTCATGTTTGTTATTGGAGAACGAATCAACGGAATGTTCACGTCAATCGGGGATGCAATTCTGGCCAAGGATCCCCAGCCCGTCCGCGCCATGGCCGAGCAGCAGATTATCTGCGGAGCCAACGCCCTGGACATCAATGTGGGAACCCGCGTGCCGAAAGCCGAGCGGCCCGCCGTGATGAAGTGGCTGGTCGACACCACACGGGAGGTGACGGACATATGCCTGGCGATTGACACCCCCAGCCTCGACGTCATGCGCGTCGGCCTGGAAGCCGCCTGCCGCAAGGGCCCCGGCATGATCAACTCCACCACGGGTCAGGCCGATAAACTGGAGGCGTTCATGAAGCTGGCCAAGGAGTTCAACGCCCGTATTATCGGTTTAGCCATCGATGAGAACGGCGTCGCCTCCACGGCGGATGCGAAGGTGGAAATCGGGATGCGAGTGGTGGCGGCCGCCATGGACGTCGGCATTTCTACCGATGAGGTCTATCTTGACCCCATCACCCTGCCCCTCAACTGTGCACAGGATGCTCCGGCGATCATGCTCGAGACTATCCGCCAGTTTAAACTGCTGTCGGACCCGGCACCGCATGTGGTGATCGGGCTGAGCAATCTCAGTCAGGGCGCCACTGAACGCGGCTTGATCAACCGGGCTTTCCTCGTGATGGCCATTCAAGCCGGGCTGGATGCCAGCATTCATGATCCGCTTGACGAGGAGCTGATGAATGCGATGATTACGGCTGAAGTTCTTCTCAACAAGATGATCTACAGCGATTCGTATTTGAAGGCTTACCGCCAGAAATAAGCCCGTTTGTTCTGCCATCGTGAGCAGTCAGGCAGGCCGTGGAGTTTGTGAACGTATGACAGACATACCCCTGCAACGGCCTTATGACCAAGCCCTGCAACGGGGAATGGACATCCTGCGTTCACGGACGCCGTCCCCCGAGAGGCTCCTGTCTCTCGGGGCGACCATGACGGCGAATACCATCCTGCTTCCCGCCCTGAACCGGACCATTAAAATCGATCTGGAGCAGAGGGTTGTAACTGTTGATGGAACGGACCGGGCTCGTCCCGTCTGGGCTGTGTTGGCCGTCCACTACATGTGCGCGGAAAACCTGGCCCCCGATCTTCAAGAGGTATCCTTTAGTTATTTTCAGGACTGCCGCAGCTACCTCAGCGTCTTCGGCAAGCGGATCACGGCCCGCTTTCTGGCGACCGTCGGCCGGAGCAATCTTGAATTTGAGCGACTCGCGGAACAGTGCGCCGGCACCCGCGTCACCCACTCAGGAACCGCCTATTGTTTCGACGTCCTCCCCCGCGTCCCGATCACGATTATCAGATACGAGGGGGATGACGAGATTCCCGCTGGGGCGAGCATTCTCTACCGGGCCGACGCAGAACGGCTGTTACCCGCCGAAGATCGCGTTGTTGCAGCGGAACTATTGCTTGATATACTCTCCGGCAAACCTATGACTGAAAAGGGAGGCTTGTATGACCGCCGGAACTGAAAAACGTTTATTTGTGGCCGCAACGAGTCAGAATGACGGCAAAACCACTTGTACCCTGGGTATCCTTGATGCCTACCGCAGCCTGTCAAAGTCAGTCGGCTTCATCAAGCCGGTGGGCCAACGCTATGTGCTTGTCAATGGCCAGACGATTGACGAGGACACCGTTCTGATTCAGCAGGTCTGCGACCTGCGTTGCCCGCTTAAGGATATGAGTCCCGTTGCGATCGAGCGGAACTTCACCCGTAAATTTCTGGACGACCCCGAGGGGGTTGCGCCCCGCCTGAGACACTCCATCCAGTCATCTTATGCCATCGCCGCCAAGAATAGCGACCTGGTTGTGATCGAAGGAACGGGACATGCGGGCGTCGGCTCCGTATTTGACCTGAACAATGCCTGTGTCGCCCATATGCTCAAGGCGAAGGTCATCATTGTGACGCTGGGCGGCATTGGCCGACCCGTGGACGAGATCGCGCTGAACCAGACCCTGTTTGAAAAAGAAAACGTCGAGGTCATCGGCGTCATCGCCAACAAGATACAGCCCGAAAAGCTGGAACAGACCAGAGACTATCTGACACGGGCTTTCGCCCGCCGCGGCTTGAAACTGCTGGGTGCCATCCCTTACGCCCCGCAGTTGACATGGCCCACCGTCGGTCAGGTTGCCGAGGCCATCCATGCCACGGTGATCAATGGCCGGCAGAGTCTCTCCAACAAGATAGCCGATATCGTGGTCGGCGCCATGACTGCCCATAATGCCATTAAATTTATCAAGGATAAGGCCCTGCTCGTTGTGCCAGGTGACAGGGATGACGTCGTCCTTGCCGCCGCCATCACCGACCTGCTCCGTAAAGACATCCAGCTGTCGGGAATCGTCCTGACAGGCGGCATGCAGCTGGCGGTACAGACCAGGGAACTCATCATGCGCACGCACATTCCGGTCCTGGTCGTGGACATGCCGACCTTTGAAGCCACCTCCGTGCTTCACGATATCACCGTCAAAATCGGCGAAAGCGATGCAGAAAAAATTGTATTGGCCACCTCGCTTGTGCGACAGTACGTGGATCTGGAGTTGCTCTGGAAATTACTGTCTTAACAGGGTCTCAACGAATGCACGTAGATTGCGATATATCAGGCATGGGCCGACAGGGGAGAACTCAAAATGACAAAAATCACCATAGTTGATGATGACGTGGAATTCTCGGAAAATCTATCCCGGATCCTTCAACAGGCGGGCTACGAGGTGACGGTCAAAAACCATACTGACGGCCTGCTTCAAGCCCTGGCCAGGGATAAACCGGATCTCCTGATTCTGGACGTGATGTTTCCGGATAATCCGGTGGCGGGATTTGACACGGCCCGGGCGGTACGGCTGAAGAAGGAAACGAAAAACATTCCAATCATCCTGCTGACGGCTGTAAACCAGGTCCATCCGATGGATTTCGCGGCCTGTGACATCGACTCGGAATGGATGCCGGTCCAGGACTTTGCAGAAAAACCCTTGGCCAAGGCCGCCATCTTGAAAAAAATCAGCAAGTTGCTGCAGGTCAAAGCCAAAAAACACTCCTGAGAGGAGATTACAACGAATGGCTATCTTCACACTTGGTAAACTACTGGACCGCGTCGAGGCGTTCGAGAACCGGCTCACAATCTTTTACGCAGCCGTGCGTGACCAATCAAAGGATAACGGGGCCAAGCTTCTGATCTACTATCTGGTACGGCACAGGAAACATCAGCAACAGGTGCTTGAAAATTTCAATAAGGCGGACATAACCCACGCCCGCCGCATCAAGATCCAGGATGATATCCCCTTCACTCCTGACGCCGAGCGGCAATTGCTTCAGGTCAATCCCAGTTCGATAAACGGTAAAACACTTCTGGCAACGGCCATGGTTTATGATGCTCAACTCGCGCAGTTCTATGGCCGTATTCTTAAGGCCCCGCTGAATCCGATGGCCACTTCTCTGATAAAAAGCCTCATCAGACTGGAACAGCGCCACAAATTGATGCTGAAAAAACTGCTCGACATGAAATACTTCTGAGACAGCATGAATCACGTTGAACTGGAATTTGATCATGAGCACCCGCCCCTTCCAGGAGCCCCCCCCGTGGAGGGGCTCGACCGGGATATTCTTCTACAGAACGCCAGGTGGTTTACCCGGATACGCTGGGTAGTAGTCGGAGTTCTTCTGGTCTTTGGCGTACTCAGCCGGGGATTCCCCGCGACGATGGCACACCTGTCCATGGTCCCGGCCGCGTGGTGGCCTTTGATACTGGCCGGCGGACTTGCCGGTCTGAACCTGGTCTTTGTTTTTTTTCTTCGCCCGACCCACCCCC
>JBAXDB010000059.1:0-14907 GCA_037141135.1 bacterium
GGCCCAGTCCGGGATAAGTTGAGTTGAAGCAATACAAGTCCATTAGAGCATATATCCATCGGCGAAGTGTCAGGGAATTATCAAGATCAGCGGTGGCATTATCATGGATGCGTCGGGTCTCGATTATAAGAATAGCAACCGTAAGAAACAGCCCGAACGGTAGGGTTACACCTAATCGACGCAAGTCATGCCGTGGCGTATCCTGACCTTAATTAAGTTGAGATGAGTTTGACAAAAATCATTGCAGTGAGAGTGGTTACTGACTTGTATTCCGGACTCTTACAAAGGGAAAAAATTAAACGTATGAACCAGATCCTTGCAGGACTTATCCTTTCGGTTGCCGTTATGGGCTCGCTTCCCATGCTGGCGGCAGGGCCAGCGCCAGTCGACTTGGGTTCTGCGGCCCATTTTGCCATTTTGGCTGGTGCCGCGATCACCTCAACAGGGGGCGGTACCATTAATGGGGATGTCGGGGCGAGTCCGATCGCCGGGTCTGCCATTGGCATAACCACAACTCAAGTGAACGGGGTTATCTATGCGGTCGATGGCAGTGGGCCCGCAGGTTCGGTCGTTGATTCTAACTTGTTAACAACGGCCATGGCTGATTTGGTCACGTCGTACAATGACGCCGCCGGACGAACAAACCCGCTTGCCGTGGATCCTGGAGGCGCGAATCTCGGAGGGCTGAACCTCATCCCCGGCCTCTACAAATTCACGAGCGCGGCTCTGATATCGGGGGGTGACGTCACTCTCACAGGGGGGCCGAATGATGTCTGGATCTTCCAGATAGGAACCGCTCTTACAGTGGGCAGCGGGATGCATGTCATCCTGGCTGGCGGCGCACAGGCCCGCAACATTTTCTGGCAAGTAGCCACGGCAGTGACTATTGGAACGTCCGCCATGTTCAAGGGGACGATCATGGCTTCTCAGGAAGCCATCACCATGGATGCCAGTAGCACGCTGGAAGGCAGAGCATTGGCGTCCGTTGCTGCGGTTACATTTAATGGGCAGAGAATCGCTCTGCCAGCAACGCTTTCCGGCGCGATTGGCAACAGGGTGTGGCTCGACGAGAACGGCGATGGGCTGCAAGATGCCGGTGAGGTGGGCATCGCGAATGTGGGGCTGGTGCTATTGAATACTAATGGTGTGGCGCTGGCAACGAACGTGACGGGCGTGAACGGAGGATACCTGTTCACTGACTTGCTGCCGGGGGCCTACGTGGTGCGGGTGGAGACCATCAGTTTGGCGGCAGGGTTGGCCGCAAATCAGACGTTGGATCCTGACGCGACGACGGACCATGAGACTAGTGTGACGCTGACCGCGGGTCAGAAAGTCATGACGGCTGACTTCGGATATAACTGGGCTTCGATCAACGACGTGATGAACAACACGGGAACGGGCGCGATTGGCGACCGGCTCTGGATCGACGCGAATGGCGATGGCGTTCAGGATCCCGATGAACCAGGACTGGGCGGCGTGAGCGTTACCCTGGTGAACCTCGGTGCGGACGGGATTCTGGGGACGGTGGACGATACAACCAACACGACGACAACGGCAGCCGACGGCAGCTACATCTTTGATGGGCTAGCAGCGGGGGCGTTTCAGGTGGCAGTCAACGGCGGGACAGCGCCGGTGGGCTACGCGGCCAAAGGCGATCCTGATGGTGTGTTAGACAACAAGACCACGACGCCGATTCTTCTGACGCCGGGCGATGTTTACGTGAATGCGGACTTCGGATACCAGCCTGGGAGCGGCAGCACCATCGGGGATTTGGTGTACTTTGACACGAATGCTGACGGGACGAATAGCGTTGGCGACTACGGTCTGGCAGGGGTAACGGTTTCGCTGCTGAATAACAGCGGGGCTGTGATGGCCACGACTGTGACCGCGACGAATGGCTTGTATCAGTTCACGGGGATACCGGCAGGTAACTACACGGTATGGGTGAGCGACACCTATGGCGTGTTAACGCTACTGAGGTCATCCGGGGATCCTGACGGCGCGGGAAACCTGGACGAACGGAGTACGTTGCCCGTTGATGGAACGAGTAGTTACATGGATCGCGACTTCGGGTACAAGGCGCTGGAGCAAACTCCTGCGACCAGCCTGATTGAGGGCACGATCTATCTGGATCGCAACGCCAACAGCATGGTGGATGCCGGAGAGGGCTTGCAGGGGGTTTCTGTATGGCTTAGTGACACCAACGGTTGGCAACTGGCCGCGATGCTGACGGATCTAAACGGCCAATATTATTTCAGCGGGCTTGCAGCGGGAACCTACGTGGTGGCGGTGGCGACCAATAGCCTGCCGGGTACACCGGGTCAGTTGACCAATATGCAGGATCCCGACTTTGGAGCGGCGAACCAAGCAACGCTGACCGTGACGGCGGGGCAGATTGATTTAGCGCAGGATTTCGGGTATCAGGATTTGACCGCGCCGAACGCGGTCACGGGGAAGGTCTGGGTCGATGCGAGCGCGAATGGCACACTGGACGCGGACGAGAGCAACCGTTACGCCGGGGTGACGGTTGCGTTGTTGGACACCAATGGCAATGTGGTTGCCACGACTGTGACTGATACGACCGGCAACTACACATTCAGCGGATTGCCGGACGGGACATTCACGGTAGATGTGACTGATATAGCGCAAATACTGAATGGGGTCTGGCATTCGCTTGGGGCCAACAGCCAGAATGATCCCTTCACGGTGACGTTGACCGGTTCGCGGACTGAGATCGTGGCCTTTGGGTACTACAAGGCCGGGGCGGCGCTGGGGAACCGGGTGTGGTTTGATGCGGACAAAAATGGCGTTCAGAACCCGGGGGAAACCAATCTGGTCAATATCCGGGTGGTGTTGAGGGTGGTCTATTCCAACGGGGTGACGAATGTGGTGACCATGCTGACGGACATGAAGGGGTATTATGGGTTCGGCAACTTGTTGCTGGATGAGAACCACGATGGTGTTGCGCCAGGCGGGCCGGTATACACGCTGAGTGTGGTTATGCCAGGGAATAAGGTTGGACAGACGATCCTGGGAGCAACCAATGTATGGCTGGATTCCGATAATGTAATGGGTACTGTGGCGGTACCGGTGAAAGGGCTGACGAATGTGGGGGCTTTAGCCAACCCGGGAAATGAGCCAATGGCGGCGAGCTATGATTTTGGGCTGTACTGGCAGCCGACGTTGGCCAGGTTAACCGGGGTACGGGCGTTCAGCCGGGATGGCCAAGTGGTGGTGAGTTGGGAATCGGCGGAAGAACTCAATACGGCAGGCTTCTATCTCGAACGGCTCGGGAATGAGGGCTACCAGCGGGTGAATGAGGATCTCATTCCCTCTTTCGAAATGGGCGGCGGAATCTATGAACAGGTGGATTCCGCAGTTCGGGCGGGCGGAACGTACACGTATCGGCTGATTGAACTCGAGACGAGTGGGAACCAGTTGTATCTCGGGCCGTATGTC
Source organism: bacterium (assembly GCA_037141135.1). Lineage (GTDB taxonomy): Bacteria > Verrucomicrobiota > Kiritimatiellia > CAIKKV01 > CAITUY01 > JAABPW01. Next base: position 3,460 of record JBAXDB010000059.1, read on the forward strand.
ATGACGGTAGATGGGACAGCGCTTTCGTTCGACGAATGGAGCCGAGCCATGTTCGAGACGAAAGATCTATTCAATCCTCAGGCGTCGGGTGAGAATGCCGACCCGGATGGGGACGGAATGAGTAACCTTGCGGAGTTCCAGTCGGGAACGCGGCCATTGGATAGCAATTCCTCGTTACGGATTCGTGCCTTTGCGCGGAGCTCCGGGGACGGTTTCAATGTGCGGTGGTTATCTGAAAGCAACCGGTTCTATACGATTGAGCGCTCAACGAACCTGCTGGAGGGGTTTGCCACAGTGACAAACGGCATTTTGGCGACTCCGCATGAAAACCAGCTTTTTGACGCGATTCAGTCGGCACTTGGTGCCGTGTTCTACAGAATCCGCCTTGAATAATGTTTGTAGAGATCGCCTGGATAGCATCCTGTGCGTCAGTGCCGGTCGCCGTAATGCGAAATATTCCATCCGCCTTTCCTGTGAGGCAGAGGATGGTGAGGATACTCTTAGCGCTTACTGCGCGTCCGCAACCTTCCTCGAAGATGTGGGACGTAGTAGGGTTACACCCCATGGCGCCAAATCCCGATCAAGTCTATTTTGTTGCCATGACAAAGAAACATAAACAGCACATACACCTCCCGCAGAATGGGGATGGGGAAGCGGCCAGCGGACAACCGAAGGTATCGCCCACGCATATCGCCAATAAAGTAGTCAAGGCAATGCCGTCACACGATGAGGTAGCCCGAAAGGCCTACGCGATATATCAGGCGGAAAGCTGTCCACAGGGACGCGACACGCAGCATTGGCTTCAGGCTGAAGCCCAGTTGTTAATCTGTGCTAACGACCGGATAATGAGAATTATTTAAGCTGAAAATGGGTAACACATTCACAAGAAGGTTTGCTGGAAAAACCTTCAGGAGTGTTACCGATGAAAGCAAAGCAGAAGAGTCAGAAGATAGGCAAGGTTGGGAAGAAAGCAGAGAAGAGGGGGACTCCTCCCCCCGAGGGGGGAGGACGCGGATGAACTCAAGGTGAAACAGATCATTTACAACCTGCTTTCGAACGCAGTTAAGTTTTCCGCCGAGGGTGGCACCATTGGCATGCAGGCGAGGAAAACTGATTCAAAGATAGAAATAGTGGTCTGGGACAAGGGGATCGGTATCGCACCTGAAAACATGGAGAAAATATTCGAAGGTTTTTTCCGTGTCAATACCCCCTATTCACGGGTAACTGAGGGGACCGGACTGGGTTTGCCGCTCTCTAGAAAACTGGTTGAGTTGCATGGCGGAAAGCTTGCTGCCGAATCAGAGGGGCTGAATAAAGGCACCTCGGTCCGATTTACTCTGCCTATTGTAGCCCGGAAGGAACCCTGAGATCTGGAGGCTGCTTTCTATGGGGTGTAACCCTACATTCACCGCTTACCGTGGATGTCCTCGTCCCGGTCGTGATTCTGGGCGGCAAGCCCATATGACTCACGCCGGCGTCACCGCCCGTGACACCAATAAGGCAATACCCACAAAAAGGGGGGGGGAACGACATAAACGGAACCTTGCCAGCTTTATGATAGTAGGGCGGCAAGGATGTCATGCGATATCAACGGCCTTTTCACCCCTCCCCACCGGTCCTTTGGACTACTGTTGAGCCGCCCACAGGGCTGGATGCTCCTTTATAACCCGTGGGGGCGGCGTTTAAACTGCCTTCAGAACGATCCGTTGACCGCGACACTCACCCAGCCACTATGTCACTATCGTAGAAATCGTCAGGTTGCAGCCACGGCCGGACCAACCGCGGCGAGAAATACCTTACAGCGTCGGCAGATCTCCATCTTGGCTTTCCATGTGCGTCTAGATGCACCCTTGCAGAGGGTGCCGTTAATAAACCAGCAAAAGTTCCCGGCTTTGAGCTCCCATGCAGGGCATTTCTTGCGTACATCCGTTGGGCAGCGCGTTGCCGTCCAGCAAGGTGCTGCGGGCTTGTTGGTGGCACGAGCCAACATAGCCAGGAATAGAATCTGGCGCTCGACGTGAACAGGGACTTTACGCCAGCCCTGCTCGAAACTGTGAATAGCCCGTACTGAAATGCCAAGCAGATCAGCCAGTTGTTGCTGGTTTTTTCCCATGGCCATTCGCCGTTTTCGTAGTTCTGCTTTTGTCATCTGAGTATTATTCGTCTCCTAAACTTATTAGGTAAATCCGGCAATATGTATTTGTGTGTACTTTAGACATTAGGGATCTTGCTATTAACGGTCATTCTCACCACCCAGACTAATGCTGCCAGCGTGAATCTGGCCTCCACGATTGATTGTGGCGGTCAACGAAGCAGCAGTGCCCATTACCAGCAGGACGACAGCATCGGTGGCATTGTAGGGGTGGCCTCAGTTGGGGTGCCGAATGAGGTTGCTCGCCACGGTTATGTCGGGCAACTCTTGGAAGTTACGAATCTGACGATCACTGCGTCAGCGCTTTCGGTCCCGGAAACTGGATCCGTGCAGTTGGGCGGGTTTGCTTTATTGGACGATGGAACCGCGATGGCGGTGGATGGTTTGCACATCATCTGGAATTCACCCGTAGTGCCAGTATCAACTATCAGCGTCAATGGAGTAGCCACGACTGCTACAGTGGCCGTAGATACCGCTGCGCTTGTCTCGGGGTCTTATCTGGGTGTCTATGGCAGCGGCAGTTTCCTCGTACTCAACATCACCGCTCAGGGAACCATTTATTCGTTCCGATAAAGAACATCACGAACGCCATCCCGTTTCAGATACTCACCTTCACCCCCGTCGATACTCCGACTACGGTAGAGAAATATTACCGGGGAAAATTACCCCCTGTTGGGTGGACTCCGCCCCCGCCAGGGAGAACCACCATGCAGATTTGGCAAAAGGACAATAGGACGCTGTACTTGCCCTGCAAGGTGCAGGCCGGGAGGACCAGCGTTCGGGTTATGATGACGACCCGCCCATGAAACAACCCTTTCTCCCAGCCCCACGGGTTCCTTGGAGTATCCAACCCCGTGTGAGTAAAGACACGACACCACCGGCCGCACCCACTCTCCACGCTCCAAACACCTCGATTTCTGCTTGCTTTCCAAATCCTCCAACATTAATAAATACCCATGAACTTGCGGCGTCATAAAAAGAGTACCTCAGGGGCCGTACAGACTCCGGCCACCTACCTGTCAACACTTGAATCCGCGTTCAACGCCGCCCCCTTCGGCGTTTGGGCACGGGATCGCGCTGGCCAAGTGATTCTCCAGAACCCGTTGATCGTAAAGTGGTGTGGCGACCAGGCCGGTAAGCGCCCCGAGGACAGCGGAGCCTCTCGGGACGATATTGCGGAGTGGAAGACGGCGAACCAGCGCGCTTTAGCCGGACATATCGTGCGGGCTGATGTGACCTACGTGATTCACGGCAAGCCACGCTCATTTCTCAACATTGTTGCGCCACTCCGGATCAACAGGCGAATTGAGGCCATCATCGGCTTCTTGATTGACGTCACGGAACTCCATACAACCATCGATGCCCTGCGGGCGAGTGAACAACGGTTGCGGCTGATGACCGAGGCCATCCCCATGATGGCCTGGCATTGTGCACCCAACGGAGCACTTATTGAGGCCAACGCGCGGTGGTACACGTATACAGGGCAAACTCCGGCTCAGGCGCGAGGCAATGGCTGGATGAAATCCCTGCATCCGGACGACGTCAAGCGCGTCGCCAGGAAGGTCAAGGACGACGTGTCGGGAGGGGATATCTATCAGACTGAGTATCGGATCCGGCGAGTTTCTGACGGCAAGTACTACTGGCATCTGGCGCGTGCGCTCCCCGCGCGAGACAGCGCGGGGCGCATCATCGCATGGTTCGGTGCGGCCGCTGATATTCATGCGCAGAAGTCTCTCGAAGAGGCCCTTGCATGCCGTATTCAGGAACACACCGCGGCGTTACGCGAGAGCGAGGCGCGTCTGCAACGCATCTTGGATGGCAGCAACGACGGGTATTGGGAGTGGGACGTTGCCGGCAACAAGGTCTTCATGTCAAGACGTCTCAGCAAAATGCTCGGCGTGCAATACCACAACGGGTTCACCACGCGAGAGACCATGCGGTCCACGGTTCATCCCGAGGATCGACTGCGTACAGTGGCGACGGTCGAGCGGGTTATCAAGAAGGGCGCAACTACCGACCACTACGAACTGGAGCAACGTCATATTCATCCCAATGGCCGAATTGTCTGGGTTCACGTGCGGGCAACGGTGAACGCGCGCGACGCCGCAGGCCGGGCCTTGCGGGTGAGCGGCCTCGTCACCGACATCACAGAACGCAAACGCCTCGAAAACCAGGTTCTGAGGGCCCAGGAAAGGGAACAGAAGCGGATTGCGCACGACTTGCACGATGGTTTGGCCCAAGTCTTGGCCGCCGTGTCCTACCGGTCCGACAGTCTGGCCGAGTCGTTGGCTGTGCAGAAGAGCCCTGAGGCCCCACTGGCGGCCAAGATGGCCGAGCACTTGCGCGCCGCCGTCCAACAGACCCGTCACCTGGCCACGTCGCTCCACCCGGTACACGCCGAGCCTGATGGCCTTCGATATGCCCTTGAAAACCTGGGTTCGTTTGTCAAGGACTGCTTCAAGATTGACTGCCGATTCAGTTGTCCCACGCCGGTCCGTGTGAACGATCCGCACTTCGCCACGCACCTGTATCGCATTGCCCAGGAGGCCGTACAGAACGCGACAAAACACGGTCGCAGTTCCCGTATATGGATCACGCTCCGGCAGAACAGCCATTCCCTGTCGCTCAGTGTCAGGGATAACGGGCCCGGATTCCCCGCGCGGGCACCGAAGCGGAACGGCATCGGCCTCGGTAGTATGCAGTACCGCGCCAGGCACATCGGCGGGACGTTGACGATCCGATCCCAGAAGGGTCGTGGTGTTACGGTCACCTGCCGCGTCAGCACCCTGCTCCGCTGAGCAACCAGGGAACGGTTCTGTTCAGGACTCCGGCCAGTACAACCAGTTCCAGATGTTGAATGCTCCTTTACCGGCCAATCGGCTACTGTTTTTCCTAACCACGGGCGGGGCGCTTCTTCAGAGAAAGCCCTTGAAGTCAAAAGCGGTTTTCCTCAGGCGTTTGACAAGGCGGAGAAGTCGCTTGGCCTCAGCGGGATCGCGTGTATCTCGGCGCAGGTTTTCGAGGCGGGCGATTGTGGCGGCCATCAGGCTGAGCAGTTGATCCGGGGCGGGTTGCGACGGCAGGGCTGAGTGAGGCGGCAGCGCCTGGGGTTGGATGGTGTGCATCAGCCGTAACTGGACGACGGCCTCGTCGTAGGCTTTGCGCACATCAACTTGGGCGACTTCCACATAACGCATAGAGACGCAGCGTGGTGGCGACCGCTTCGGCCAAGGGCATGACGCGCTGCTTGCGGCCCTTTCCCAGAATGCGCAGGCTCTGCCCGCTGGAATCACTTATTTCCGAATCAGTTCCTGCTCGCGTTCCCTGAAATACCGGGCCGTAGACTGGACCAGCGCATCGAGTTTCTTCCCGTCGGGCTTGCCATACATCGCCGGGTACGGGTCGCCGCCGGGGCCCAGCGGCTCCGGCGTGACGAAGCAACCTTCACGGTTATAGCCGATCACGTACAGCGCCATGATGATGGTGTCGAGATCCAGCGACCCATCGCCCAGCGCGCAACGGTTGCTGTCGGCCATGTGAAGGTTGGTCAAATGCCGGCCGGCCGAGACCAAGGCTTCGCCAATGTGGCTCTCCTCAACCTGCATGTGATAGACATCGCCGTTGATGTGTTTGACGCCGGGATGATTCACGGCCTTGATGTATTCTTTCGCGTCCGCAATGGTGTGCACGAGGCTCACTTCCGCGGCACGGATCGGCTCGATCGCGGCCCGGATGGTGTGGGCCACGAACAGGTCCGCCACCAACTGAAGGGTCTCGACGCTGCGAGCGACCTCCATGTGGTCATAAGGCTGCGCCCGGCCGACCGCGCCCGGCACAACCAGGATGTAGCTTCCGCCGACTTCGGCGGTAAACAGGATTTCGCGTTTGAGATAGTCTACGGCCGCCTGCCGCTGGATGGGGCGATTGCTGGACAGATCGTTGTCCGGCGAAAACATGCCGCAGACGCCGGCGACTTTGACGCCGTGATCGCCGAGTATCCTCAATGTCGCCTTCGGCTCATAACCCAGCGCCGGCCCATAATGGTTGCCGTGCAATTCGATGAACTGAATGCCTGCCTTCTCCAGCCGCTGGGCGGAATCCGCGAGCGGCTCCATCCCAAAACCCCAGTTGCTCCAGCTCAGATTGAGCCGCGTCTTCAGGCGCTGCGGCTGGGTCTTCTTCAGTTCAAGGAACCGTTCGCGGATTCGCATGTTCTTCTGCTCGTAGTTCTGTGGTTTCATCTTCATCGCGTTCCTCCCTTGTCGTTTGTCATTTGGCATCGTCTTCAGTGTGGCGGACCAGAAGGGCCCCCTCAAATCCATCGAGGTGAAGTTCGCTCACGGGCCGCGGCGGGTCCATGGTCCCGGCCAGAGGCCGGCACAGAGTATATCGCCCCGGAAACCGCATTCGGGGCCGGATGCTTTTGGGTTCATGCTATTGTCTCCTTGTTGATGGATAAGAAATCTCTTTTCTGGTGGTATTGGCACACGCCCGTTGAGACCGGACTGAAACATCGTTTTCATGGTGAAGATCATGGGGAAAGCTGGCGAGAAGGTCAAGATCGGGAACATACACAGGATAGTCCTGAAGGCTGACTGAATACAGATCAAAGGCGGCACGGGACAGAAACAGGACAGGTTGGGCAATCAGGGGGCAGTCGGTGGCAATTAACAGTTGCGCAAAGACTTATAAGAATATGAACCTGATAGTGGTCATTTCTGGTATGAATGAGCTTGCCTATAGAAACGGCTAGGGATTACCCTCATGGCCAGCAAAGGTGTTACGCCTGATATTACACGTTCGGCCAGAGGCCGGAAAGGAATCGAATGAAGCCACGCGACATGGTCCTCGATCAGATTCATCACCACGAAACTGCCATATTACCATATACTCTGGAGTTCGAAGACGACGTAGGAATCCGGCTTGACGGGCATTTCGGAAGCAAAGCCTGGCGCGAGAGATTGGTGCCTTACATGGCGCACTGTGGCGGCGTCTTCAAGTCCCCGCGCGCGAAGCTGGATGCCACGCACCACCGGGACGCATTCGGCTCGATCTGGCGAACCGACGAGCAAGTCCCATCCGTTGTAGAGCCGGGGCTCAAGGCCCCAACCTTCCAGGGCTATGCCTTCCCGGCGGCGGCCACGTTCCTCGATGCCACGGCGAAAGCTGACGCGAAGAAACGCGTCAGCGCTTCGTCGGACTCCTTCCGCCTTATCTCGAGCATGTGCCTGTGGGACAGTTGGTACCTGAGAGGGTTCGAAAACACCCTAATGGACTGTGCCGCCGATGAGGACTTCTATGCGGAATTGCTGGATCGGATGACGAACCTTTGCCTGGCGTTGGTGGCGGAGTGCGCCGACGTACCGGCCGATGCCATCATGATGGGAGACGATTGGGGCAATCAGCGCGGCGTCATGATCGGACCCGAACGGTGGAGGAAATTCTTCAAGCCCCGTTATGCCCGGATCTTCGCCGCTGTCCATGCGCAAGGCAAACTGGCCGTCATGCACTGCTGTGGAAGCGTGGCGGACATCATGCCCGACATCGTTGAGATTGGCCTGGACGTCCTCGAGAGCGTTCAACCGGAGGCCGCCGGCATGAATCCCTACGCACTGAAGAAGGCATGGGGCGACAAGATCACGTTCTGGGGAGGGCTCGGGAGCCAGCACACTATTCCTTTCTCGACGCCCGCCGAGATTCGCCAGGAAATTAAACGCCTACGTAGCGAAATGGGCAAAGGCGGCGGCTACATCCTGGCGCCGGCCAAACCGCTTCGACCGGAGACCCCGACGGAAAATGCGGTCGCCGTTGTCGAAGAATTTCTCAACAATTAAGCTTTCGTGTGATCGGTAAGACAAGGGGAACCCCCAGGATTGCGAAGATCAGGCCGAACCACGGACTGGTGGGTATTGTCGCTAGCACGCCAAACCCACAGTGCGAGCGTTCGGCTGAGGCACAAAGATGAAGCAGAAAACGATGACATCACGGGAACGTGTGATTCACGCGATCAACCGCGAACCCGTTGGCCGAATATTTTATCTGAACAGATCCGAATGTGTCCCGGTTCGTTCAAGCCGCAGTGAATCATCATCGGCAGTATAAATCAGGATCCAGTCGGGTTCCACATGGCAGTCATGCGAGGGTTTCCATTCTCCGACGAGAGGATGATCCCTGTATTTGGGATCAAGCGGAGATCCGGTAGCCAGAAGCCTTACAATCACCTCGAGTTTTGCCAGATCCTTCCCACGTTTCCTCATCTTCTTGATGTCGCGGGCGAACTGGGTGGTCTGGGAGACCTTCTTCATTTCTTCCAGCTCTCAAACATGGCATCCAATGACTCAAACTCCTGAACATCCTCGCCGCGGCGGCTCTTTTCAAGGGTGGCAGCCGTGCATTCGTTGGGGACGGCCACGGCGAATGGGAGCCCATGCCTGAGCATGATCTGCCTGTAGAAAATCCGAATCGCCTCTGTCGGGCTGATTCCTAGATTATGCAGAACGCCTTCAGCCTGTCGTTTTATCTGGGGTTCTATTCTCGCATGGATAACTGCTGTTTTCATGATTTCAGTGTGTCACATCCGCAACACATTTATCAAGACATTCTTTCTGGCCAACGTTTAATATCAGTCGTAACACCTTTGCTGGCCATGAGGGTAACGGTACGCCCCCTGACCTCACCCGACGCCCCTGAAGGGACCAGCACCACCAGCTCCTCATCACCAAACAATTCCGGTTGATCACTCACGGGGTCGCTTGTTTCTTGACGTGGGGTCCGCAGGGGGAAGCTGGCAGGTGATGGTAGTCCCTTGGCCACGAACGCTCTCTATCTTAAGCGTAGCGCCGATCATGCCGGCCCGGTACTTCATAATGCGCAGCCCCATGCCGAGACCATTACCACCCGCTTCGGGAAGACCAACGCCTGAATCGCGCACGGTCAAAACAATGCGCTTGCGTTGTCGTGACAGCCCGATTTCGATTGTATCAGCCTTGCTGTGTTTGACGGCATTGTTCACCGCCTCCTGGGCAATACGGTACAATTGCCTCGCCATGTCGTCATCAGCCATCCTGACATCAGATCGACCCGTAAATTGGCATGTCTTCCCAAACACATCCTGAGTGCGCCTGGCCAGTCCCTGCAGGGCGTCGGTCATCCGGCCATTCAATAATTCTCCCGGGAATAGCCCCCGCACCAGGTTCCGCACTTCCTTCACAGTCTCCGCTACCTGCCTTGAAACCCTCTCTAATGCGGCCGACTCCGGAATGGACTTCTTATGTAAATCCTGTTGCACGGCCTGGACCAGATAGCCAATCCCGACGATAGACTGCCCCACGCTATCATGCAGATCCTGGCCGAACCGCCGTTGTTCGCGCTCGCTGATATTGAGGACTTGCCGCTCTAATTCTGCCCGTTCCGCACGGCCCCGAAGCGCCATAACGGCGGACACAACGTCGTGGGCCAACTGCTGGAGCAACTGGCATTCCGTGTCATCAAATGCATCGGACTGCTCCGCGCAGACCATCAACATCCCAAGACAACCATGCTCCGTCAATAGCGGCAGGGCTAACACCGACGCACAGTCGTTTTTCAAGGCTTCCTTTTGCCATGGTGTAGACGGCAGGTTCTTGGCGACATCCCGGCATACGCATAACTGGCCGGTGCGAATGGCGATCCCCGTGGGCCCGCAGCCATACTTGGTGTCAGCCCACGTCAGGGTCTTGGCGGACAGAGCGTCTTTCCCGAGCCCGAACAGCGCCACCGGCCGAACTGATTTGCGGGCGTCGTGCTCAGCGTAACCGATCCACGCCATCCGGAAGCCGCCCACTTCGACGGCGATCCGGCACACCTCGTTCAGCAATGCCAGCTCGCTCGTGGCCCGCCCCCCCACACGGTTGCAGTCAGCCAAAACCTTCAAGGCGTTATGGGCCCGGGCAAGAGCCAGTTCGATCTGCTTTCGCGGCGTGATATCGAGCGAGATCCCTCGAAGGCGTAACGGCAGTCCGGCGGCGTCACGCTCAATGAACCCGGAAGACGTCATCCACCGGATCTCACCGTCGGAACGCAGCACGCGAAATTCCGTGGTGTTATCACGGCTGTCACTCTGCACAGCTCGCTCGATCTGTCGCCTCACATACACCCGGTCATCAGGATGCACACGTTCAAAGAAATCAAGTTGATGTCCATGCCTGAATCCATTCGGCAGGTCCACAAACTTTGTAACCGGTCCGTGTTCACGCAACATGCCGCTGGCCAGATCCAAATCCCAGACCACCGCGTTGGCCGCCTCCAATGTCATCTGTAACTGTTCAGTATTTTCGCGCAAGGCCAGTGTCCGCTCTTCGCCCCCCCGCTCCAGTTCTGCCGTCATGTTGCGCAACGCGTGTACGCTCCTGCAAGAGGGTTTGATTACCTGATTTTTCATTGCCACCTCATCTTAAGTTTTTACAGACTAAACATTGGTTATATTGCGAGATTTGCGGTTGCTACTTATTCCTGCACACAACGTACAGACCTGGAATGGTTTTTGTCCGCGCTGGCTCTCTTGATGACGACCCTCAGATGTGACGAGTCTCATCTAAGAAGTGGAGCTTAATGACTTCATGCAAACAGTCATTACGCGACCATCAACCGATACCCAACACCGGATTCTGTTTGAATGAGTTTTGCAGAATCCGCTGAATCTTCAATTTTCTTTCGGAGATGGTTCATGTAGACGCGCAGGTATTGGGATTGTTCTTCTGCATGAGGGCCCCAAACTTCCCGCAATAACTGCCGGTGGGTAACGACTTTTCCATGATGTTGCGCCAAAACCCGTAACAAGGCGTATTCTGTAGCGGTGAGATGGATCTCCGCTCCTTTCCGCGTGACGCGGCGGGCACCGAAATCCATCACCAATGAACCGGCGTGACAGACCGACTCCGCCGGCTCAGTCGGAGAATGGCGACGAATCGCTCGCAGGCGGGCGGCCAATTCAGCCGCATGAAACGGCTTGGTGAGATAGTCGTCCGCCCCATGATCCAGCGCAGCGACTTTCTGCTCAATCTCCTGGCGGACAGATAACACCAATACCGGGGTCTTGCTCCATTCCCGGAGTCGTTTCAACACATCAAGGCCATCCATATCCGGCAACCCAAGATCAAGCAGGATGACATCAGGACGACGATATACGGCAGCCGTTAATCCCTCCTGGCCTGTTTCGGCTTCAAATACCCGATACCCTTCGGCTTCGAGTGCAAGTTTCAGGAAACGGCGAATCTGAACTTCATCGTCAATCACCAAAGCCACAGGTTGGGATGCGG
>JBAXDB010000060.1:0-14872 GCA_037141135.1 bacterium
ACGCCCTCTCCTCACCCGCTATCTTCCGTCCCCGCCGCCAAAATGCGAATAGCTGGATAACCGAGGCTTGCGGAAGAGTGAATCTTCTGCTTTCATTACGTGGTCGGAATCGTGAAAGGAATTTTTTAGGTGGATGTCGAGTGATATGACAAAACTAAATGAAATTTTGACGGTTTTCAGGCGTAATTATTCCGATGTAGTGGGCTTGGATATCGGGGTGTCCGGAACGAAGGCCGTACGTTTAAAGCGAGTCCATGGTGTGCCTACGGTAATAGCAGTTGATATTCTCCCTGCGATTTCCTTGCCTGATTCAGAAGAAGGCCTTATTGTTCCCTGTCAACTCCCGAAGGTTCTCAAGGCACGCTATGTGGCTGTGGCGGTTTCAAAAGGGGGAGGGATTGTGAAATTGCTGACGTTCCCCGTCCATTCCGGCAAGACAAACGACGAGCATGTTCTTGAGTTGATGGGTCTGGGGACTGAGACTTATTATCGGTTGGGGTATGAGCCCATTTTCGAGAACCGCAGCGTATTCCGGGCACTTGCCTCAGCGCTGCCGGATGCTTTTGTAAAAAAAATCTGTCAGTTATTCCCAAGTGGGGTTCCTGCGCCATGCTCCATTGAGGTGTCCGGATTGGCTAGTTTGACAGCCTTCAGCCGTTTACGTGGCAATGAGAATGTAGATGAGTGTTATGTGGTGATGGATTTTGGTGCGGCGGTCACCCTGGTGGCTTTTTATAATAAGAATACTTTGGCACTTGTGCGGAAATTGGACTTTGGAACAGCCAACGTCTTGAAAAAGCTACAGGACAGCCTGGGCGTTGATCAGGACGTTGCGTTGGGAATATTGAATGATGGATCCTTTGATGTCTCAAAGGTTGTGCATCATGCTCTGGAACCTTTTTTGCAACAACTGACTATTTCGTGGGATTTTGTGGAGCGGCGCGAGAATATCAGAATCGGAAAACTTTTTGTGTGTGGCGGTGGTGTGGGCCTGCACCTTTGGGCGCAGGAAATCGAGTCGGCTACCGGGCAGGTTCCTATTAGATGGAATCCGTTCGAGGGGATTGCGGTTCAAGGGGGGGCCATCCCTGAAAAATTCAAGGGGCAGGAACTTCGTTTTTCAGCGGCTGTTGGCGCAGCCCTTGCTATGTTTAAGGCTGGCTGACCCATGCATATCAATTTAATCTACAAAGATGAACAGCGTAGTGCCAGTCCGGTGTCATTATGGCTCATGGCGCGTGTGGCCATGGGGGTGGTCCTGTTTCTGATCGCGTTCTGGATCTTTACGTTTACGGTCGGGTATCGTTCGCTAAAGTTTCAGGCGGAATCCATGGATCGGGAATGGAATCGTACGGAACCGCAATATAAAGTGGCGATGCAAGTGCGGAATGAGCTTTCAGATCGCATGGATACCTTGAAGTCGTTGCAGGGGTGGCGTGATGCCCGTGTCGCCTGGGGAACGCAGTTGGACAGTCTGGGGAGTATTGTGCCGGCAGTCATTCAATTGACCGATATTCGTGTGAGCCAAACGGTGCTGGTGGTTTCGAACAACATCCCGGGTCGTGTGTTCGAGGTCAAATATTCCGGGCGCACCGGGGCCGCGCAATCCGAGGTGAATGTGGTCCAATTTCTGGAAGGCTTCAAAACTAAGCCGTTTAGTCAGTTTGTGCAATCGGCGACGTTGCCGCCAGGGGCTTTTCGCCAGGATCCCATGGTGAAAAATGACCGGATTTTTGAAATCGTCTGCATCTATTGTCCGAGGATGATGGAATGAAACTGCCTGATGCAAAAAAAGATCGCATGGTGTTTTTTGCCCTGATCGGGGTGGTGGTCATTGTGGTCATATTTGTGGCCATTCAATGGGGTTTAATCCCTGTGCTGGGTTCAAAGCGGGCGCTTGAGACATCCATTTCCGAGCGACAGGACAAGCTGAATAAAGCGAAACGCGAACTTGATTATGCGCCAGGCATACAAAAGGATTATGACGATGTCACGGCGCAGATTGAAAAAATTAAAAAAGAAAATGTATTCCGGCCCATCCTGGGTTCCTATCTCGTCGGGGTAAGTGAGCAAATTGAGTCTGCCGCCCGCGCGACGGGGGTCAAGATTGAGGCGACCCGCGAAATAGGGGTAGTGGATATTCCTTTTAAGCCCAAAGATTCATCACTGAAAGCGTTTAAATTGTTTGCTGTTCAGGTCAGTGCGTATGGTTCCTTTCAGTCGATCACCCGCTTTATCCTGCAAATGGAGGAGCGGAATCCGTTCTTCGACATTACCGACATGACGATCTCGGGGCAGCCGGATAAGCCCGAGGAGCAACGCTTGAACGTCCGCATGGAATGGCCCATCGAAAACGTGATGAGTGTGAAAGGGGGTACCTGATGGGACGGCTTCTCCTTGCCGCCTTTTCCGGGGCGGTATTTGCCTGCTTTCTGCTGATTTCAAGCGTGGAAGCCCAGATGCCGCCTGGTATGGCCCCTGCGGAGTCTTCACTTGAGGGCGGGGGTGGCGATGGCATTGTTACTCCGCCTGATGTCCAGGGAGCGGCGCTGGACGTTGGGAAACAAAGGGATCCTTTCTGGCCGGTGGGATACGTTCCTAAAAAGATCGTTAAAATTAAGAACAATGTGGTCGGAAGGCCCTCAGTAGTGGCGGAGTCCACACCCGAACCGGCGCGAGGTCCCTTGTGGGAAGAAGCCCGCAAAAAGGTGGATATCAAGGGAATCAGTATCATTCATGATAAACACACCAGCACCCCCAAGTATATCGCCATGGTGGCGGGGAAATTGGTTGAGACCGGGGATCTCGTCACGGTCAGGTATGAAGGTCATATTTATCGCTGGAGAGTCGTTGGAATCACCGCTGAGGGGGTCTCTTTGCAGAAACTGGATGCGAGAGGTGAGTGATTTGGACACCCGCGACCTTGTGTCACGGGTGAACGTGATGGACGGTAAACGCAGGTGACAAAGAGGGTTTAGCGAGGAGAATAATTATGAACAAAATTAAATTCTGGTTTGGAATCCTGAGTGTTGCCCTCTTAACCCTCGTGATCCCGCTAGGGTGCGATGATGGAGGGAGCGGGGACAATGGCGAGCTTGACGCATATTTTAAAAGCCATCCCTATGTGTCCGATCCGCGCGATGGAGGGGCCTCCGTTGTGACCCTGACTCCTGCTTCTGCCACGCTGAGTTCGGTTGGGGAGCGGGCTGTTTTCAAATTTAATGGCGGGACAGGTCCCTTTACCTGGGATGTGTCCGATAGCTCAAAGGGTTCGATTTCCGGCAACGGTGAACAGGGGGTCTATACGGTCAAGGCGGTGGGCGTGAATGATATTATCGCCTATGATCGCAATGGAAATGCCGCGATCGCCAAGATTAGCGGGTCTTCCGACAGTTCGACGGGCGGCCCGTTGGGGGTCAAAGCTTCACCGGAACAACTGAATGCGGATGAGGATCTGGCCGTATTGACGGCGTCCGGCGGGACGGGGCCTTATTCCTGGAGCGTCCTGAATTCATCTAAAGGTGGACTGCCTAACGGTTCGACCGGGACGACGGTGATTTATATGCGAAAATGGGCCGGGGATAGTGCGGTAACGGTGACCGATAGTCTTGGGGCTACTGCCAACATCGTGATTAAGCAACCGTAAATGATCGGGTTGATTAGACTATAGTCTTTTAGCCTGTGGGAGAAAATCATGCGCGACGATATTACAACGAGACATTCCCTGCTCCGGAGATGGCGGGTATGCGGGCTGCTTATCCTGATGGGGTTGTTATGGGGCTATTCCGCTTCTGCTCAAGGCATTTCCGGCACCATCAACAATGGCTCGTTGTGGAAAAATGTTTTCCCCCCTCTAGGTCTGGGGCCGCCGCCGGGTGATGGTTCGGGATCAGGTCAGATTTGGGTCAGTGTGAAGACGCTAGATGGGACGTTTGCGCGTCAGGTTATTACGAACGGGGTGTTGCCGCTTGCTGCCGGACCGTATTCTTTCAGTTTTGTCGGACCATTTTTAGACGGGGCTTACACACTTGAGGCCTGGATTGATGGCGACGGCAACGGGGAGTATGATGCGGGCGAACCAAAAGGGGCGGTTAATTTAACCATTAATTTGGGTGCTCCCGTGATTGGCAAGCGGGTTGTCATCACAGATGACTTTGATAAGGATGGACTGCCAGATTGGTGGGAAGCCCACTGGTTCAGGAACGAAGTGGATCCGCTTGCTTTCTCAGGGGGGGATGACCCCGATGGTGATGGCCTAACCAACCTTGAGGAATACCATTTTTCGACGCTTGGAACAAATGGGGTTTTGGCTTTGCTTAACCCCGCTAATTGGGACACTGATGGGGACGGAATGGATGATGGCTGGGAGTGTCGTTATTTCGATCCCGATTTACTGACCGGGATGAATCCCATAGTGCCTAATGCATCTGGTGATTTTGACGGGGATGGCCTTTCGGATTGGCAGGAGTATTGTGGCGTCGATGGCTATCCCAGAATGGTGTTTGATCAGCTCTTTGACTCGGTTAAAAAAGGGAAACTGAATCCACTAGCTACCGTGTCGGATGACCTAAATCCCATTGATATTGACACCGATTTCGATATGTTGCTCGATAGCTTTGAGAGCGCCTGGTATGATCCTGCCAATAGAATAGATCCCCGTGCGGGCCTCTTGCTGACAGTGCCCGCCTTGGGTGTGCCGGTTGATGCGACGATCGCTCAAGAAGACTCTGATCAGGATGGCCTCAGCAATTTCCGGGAGCAATGCCTCCTCGATAATCTTCACCAGTCCAGCACGAACGGCTGGTTGTGGAATTGGGGTGGAAAACGGGGCCCGTTTGTTCAGCACACATATACCTTTCAGGGCAAGACCTATCGGCTTTGCACCATGACAACATGCGGAGGGCAGGCGTTAAATCTCAATCTCGTGATGGATCGCACCATACCGGATTCGACAAATCGGTTCCTGTTGCGGAATCACGAGTGGACGGATCCGACGGAAGGAACGGGGTATCAATATGCAGATGAGGACATCGCTCCGGGGCACGATACGGACAATGACGGGCTTCCTGATGGATGGGAAGTCCAATTTGGTCTCAATCCTCGGGATGACGGGTTCGGGGGAGTGTGGGATAACGGTCCCTTTGGGGATCCCGACAATGATGGGTTGATGAATATTGATGAATTTTTCGGACAGGATGGGAATCGATTTACCACTCGTCCCTATATTAATGGGACTGGGGATGAGACTAATCCGAACCAGTATAACTGGAGACCCGACTCAACTTATGAATGGCGCTGGATCTACACAAACGTTACCGCTACTACGGCTTCCTCTGAGCGGGAAATAGGGGATCCGCGGATAGGGACAGGAATCAACCGCAGGGAAACCCTTGGGAGTGCCTTGCCCTCGACGAGTCTGGGAATGGATAGTGGAGGTGATTCCGACGATGACGGTATTTCTGATGCTGATGAAATCAGCCCTCCCAATGCTGTCTTGCCATCAAGCCCGGTCGATTCCTGTGACCCGTTCATTGCGCGGTCAGCGTTGATCATCAGCTCGAACGGTATTGCCATTCCCGACCCGGAGCCTGAGCCCTCCGCATCTTCCGCTGGTTGGCGTCCCGATTTACAGCGCCGGGATTGGACTCTGGAATGCCATGTAAAACTGCTGGCAACCAATCTGACGGGTAACCTCTTCAACTTCCAGACGATCAGAGGACCAAAATTATGTACGGTCTATCGACTTTCACTGTCAAACAACGCGCCTGTTCTTGTGTCGGATAATACGTTATTTCAGCCGGTTATGGTCACAGCGAACCCGTTGCCGACGAATAGATGGGTCCATTTGGCGGCAGTTTGGGATCACAAGAACAATAGTTTGGGGCTGTATGTTGACGGTGTGCTGTCGATGTCCCCCTTGCAACTGACTGAATCCTTTTCGGTTTATATGCTGGCGGCATCCAACCGGTTGATGCTGGCGGAATCCCCCAATGGTTCGTTCGTCAATCAACTTCAACTTGACGAGGTGAGGATCTGGGGATTGGCCAGGACGGCCGCCCAGATCGCTGAGTTTGCCCACCAATTGGTTCCCCCCGTCAATGGGGACGATGTATGGATTAATAAGGAGACATCCGAGTATTATTCCCACAATGACGTTCCCATAGTGAATGGGGGCTCGCTTTTCGATGGTGAGCCCGGCGTCCCGCTGAACTCCGTATTTACTCAGCTGGGAAGTTACTGGATTGATGATGGCGATGGCCAATATAATGCGCTCAGGGATATACTTTTAGCGAAGGGGTCCAATCTAGTTGAAGGTCTTTCCGGAACCTCGGTAGCCAATGTGATGTGGAATGATAAGGACCACAGCGGGGATTATTCGCGGAATAGTCTGCTGGCTTACTACCGGTTGGATGATGGCGGAAGTTCAGCCGAGGATTTTTCCCGGCGCGCTAAAAATGGTCTGTTGGGGGCCACGGCCGAGGAGTTCCGTTTCGGCGATAGAGGGTATGCCTTGGCAACGAATGCCTTCCGGTTTGTGACCAACGATGCCGCAAAAGTATACGGGGTGGATCAACGCGGTGCCGATGATTCGGATGGTGATGGATTGCCTGATGCCTGGGAAATTATCCACGGGTTGGATCCTTGGGATGATGGAAGCCGCGGGGAATCTTCACCCGGTGCCAAGGATGGGCCGAATGGCGCCAAGGGGGACCCGGACAAAGATGGCTTGATTAATAGATATGAGTTCTGGGCAGGCACCAATCCCCGGTTTGCGGATTCTGACGGGGATGGGATCCTGGACTCGCAGGAGGACCGAGATGGGGATGGGGTGGTGAATATAACGGAGCAACTACTGGGAAGCCGGCCCGATATCATCGATACCGATGATGATGGCTTTGCCGACAACGAAGAGCAGGGCATGGGCACCAGTCCTGTCGGAGCGGTGGATCCTGCCATTTCGCGGGCGGTCATCCTGGCGGGGAGCAAAGCGGATTACTTAGAAGTCCCGGTGAACATCAATCAGAGGCTGAGGGATTGGACGCTTGAAGCTCTGGTTATGCCCTCCAACACAACGGCTGGTGCGGGGATTATTGTGCGCCGTGTTGTGGAAAATATGGGTGGGGGTACCCAGGCGGTCAACTTTGTGATGGGGCTTGAAACCAATGGGGTGGGAGGGCTTCAGTTGTACGCCGGTTATGTGTGGCCGGATGGCAAGCAGTATATCGTCCGGGCGGGCAGTGCCCCGCCAGCCGTATGGACACATCTGGCGGCCAGTTACAGCCGATCGAGCGCGGCTTTGATCCTTTATGTCAATGGTGTGGAAGTGGCCAGCACGAACACCTTCTACGTTGAACCGCCTGTCAGTGGACGGGGCGGAGAAACATTTGTCAGGATTGGCGAGGGGTTCGCCGGCGCAATTGATGAAGTCCGGATCTGGAATAAGGTCAGAACAGGACCTCAGATAAAGGCCAATACCAATCAAGTCATTTCGGCGGTGGATAACAGTGGCCTGATCCATTATTTCCGGTTTGATGATGGGGAAGCCAATACCAATTTGTTTGCCTGGAGTGCATTCCATCAGGCCGCCGGTTTTCAGGATTTCATCTATGGCAATGATTGGAGTGCGCAATGGCGGCATGCCGCCATGAAGCGTGGAAATGTTGAGACGGTTATCCCCGGGGCGATCATTCCGCCTCCTTCCCTGCGTATTTTGCTCCAACCGGATGATGCCCTGGTGGCGGGTGCGCAATGGTCTCTGGATGGGGGGGCATGGCAGAATAGTGGTGATACTGCGCAGGGATTGACGCCCGGCACCCATACGGTCATGTACAAGTCCCTTGTCGGGTGGACAAAGCCCCCCAGTGAAACTTTATTATTAACGAATGGAGTGGCGACGACCTTCACGCGTGCCTATGTTCAGCAGGCGAGCGTGGTGGTCCGGTTTGATGATGTGACGATGCCGCCCGGGGCTGCCTGGCGGGTCAATGGGGGGGACTGGGTGGCGCCCGGGGTGGTTGTGTCCAACCTCAACGCCGGCCCAATCAGTATCTCTTACAAGGTTGTGGCGGGATATTTTGCGCCATCCACCGAAAGTGTCAACCTGAGCCCCGGGGAAAACCTGCCGCTTCTGCGCGAGTACAAGGTGATGTTGACCGCCGTCTCCGCCCTCATCATCCCCACCAATGCGGTGGCCGCAGGGGCCCAGTGGCGGGTTGATGGCGGGGCCTGGTTGAATAGCGGGGATCAGGCTGAAGATCTGCCCTATGCCACCCATGTGATTCAATTTTCACCGGTTTCGCGGTGGCTTAC
Organism: bacterium; assembly: GCA_037141135.1. Classification (GTDB taxonomy): domain Bacteria; phylum Verrucomicrobiota; class Kiritimatiellia; order CAIKKV01; family CAITUY01; genus JAABPW01. The sequence continues at coordinate 8,311 of JBAXDB010000060.1, forward strand.
GCCGGCCGACATCACGGTGTTGCCGGCCAATCAGGCCTTGGTGGTGGTTACGGGGCTCTACAGTCAGGTGACGATTTCGGGACAGATTAACAACGGCTCCCTGTGGCGCGATGCTATTGCCGCACCCCCGGGGAATGGCGATGGGCTTGGCGCGATGATGGTTGGCGTTTTAACGGCGAGCGGGGCTCTGGTCGACAGCGCGGTGGTGACGAACGGGGCGTTGCCGTTTTCGCCGGGGCTCTATGCCTATTCATTCGGTGGCGCGTTGGCCGACGGCACGTATACGGTTGTTGCCTGGATTGACGGGAATGGTAATGCCGAACTGGATGATGGGGAACCTTTCGGCAAGGGTTCTGCAATCATAGTCGGAGGAAATTCGGTCTCGAAGCTCCCCATCAATCTGGTCGATGATAGTGATAAGGACGGACTTCCGGACTGGTGGGAGTATCATTGGTTCCAGCATTCCCCGGCCCCTCTTTCCCAGGGCGCCAATGATGACCCGGATGGTGATGGTCTGACTAATTTGGAAGAGTACCGTCTCTCGGTTGACGGGCACGGTTTTGAGTACTTGAATCCGGCCAACTGGGATTCAGATGGGGATGGCATGGATGACGGTTGGGAATGCTCGTTCTTTAATACTGAGGTAAGCACCACATCTTACGGCATGGGCTTGAATCCGGTACAGGATGATGCCGGCAGCGATTATGACGGGGATGGCCTTGCGAACTGGCAGGAATACTGCGGCATTGATGGCAAGCCCAATATGATTTTTGACAAGCTCGAAGACGGGGTTTATAAGGGAAAAGTCGCCTCCAGTGATGACCTGAGCCCTATTGATATTGATACGGATAATGATGCCTTATTCGATAGTTTTGAGGCCGCCTGGTATGATCCGCTGAATCATCTTGATCCGCGTGTGGGGGCGTCTGCTGCTTCGGTCACAAACACCACCATCGACACCTCGATCGCCTGGGAAGATTCCGATCAAGATGGACTTAGTAATTATAGGGAGCAGTGCCTTCTGGGACAACTGCGACAGTCTTCAACCAATGGAATGTTTTGGAATTGGGGGACGGAGCAGTCTGACAAGCTTCCCTTTATTGTCGATTGGTATGTGGATACAAAGGGTAAAACACGCCGTATCTGTACAATGGCTACCTGTCATGGAGTGAATTTAAATCTTCATGTGAGTGCGATGGATAATATCCCGACGATTCGTCATCAATTACGGGCTAACGAATGGACCGATCCCACCGAGGGGACTGGATATACTTATGAGGATGAAAATATTCCGCCGGGTCATGACACGGACGACGACGGGCTGCCGGATGGTTGGGAGGTGCAGTTCAGCCTTGATCCCCGTGATGCAGGGTTACTGGGAGTCTGGGACAATGGGCCGTTCGGAGATCCCGATAATGATGGGCTGATGAACATTGATGAGTATTTTGGACAGGATGGGGATCGCTCCGTGACGAAGCCGTATGTGAACGGCACCTGGGATGAGACCAACCCCAATCGGTATAATTGGCGCCCGGATTCGACCGTGGCAGAGCTTGGAATTAACCGTAAAGGGACGCTTGGGAGTGCCTTGCCGACAACCAGTATTGGGGTGGATTGGGGGACGGACTCTGATGATGACGGCATTCCTGATGCGGCGGAAATCTTTCCGGTGGCAGGGCGTTTGCCTTCAAGCCCGGTGGATTCCTGCGATCCGTTTATCCAGAGAGCGGCGCTGATCACCTCGTCGAACGGGATTCCGATTCCCGTCCCTGAGCTTGATGTCCAGAATGGTCTCAGGCCGGCGGGAATGCGGCCCGATCTGCAGCGTCGTGATTGGACGCTGGAATGTCAGGTCAAGCTCATGGGGACCAATCTGTCCGGCGACTTGTTTAATTTTGAGACCGTGTATGGGCCCAATGCCTGTATCGTGTATCGGCTCTCGTTGTCCAATAACGTCCCGGTTTTGGTCTCCGATAATAGCGACTTCAATCATGTGACGGTTATGGCCAATGCCCTGCCGACAAACAAGTGGGTTCACTTGGCCGCCGTGTGGGATCATGCGAATAATTATCTGAGTCTTTATATCGATGGCGTTCTTTCAATGGCGCCGCTATCGCTGGGCGAGAGTTTTTCCCACTATATGTATCCTGCCACCAATAAGCTTGCCCTGGCGGTTTCTGCGAACAGTTCGTTTGTCAATCGTCTGATGCTGGATGAGGTGAGGATCTGGGGCGTGGCTAGGACGGCGCAGCAAATTTCCGACAATGCCCATCGCTTGGTGTCCCCGGTGAATGGCGATGATGTATGGATTGATAAAGAGTGCCCTCAGTATTATTCCGAATCTGATGCTGTAATTGTTAATGGGGGCGGGCTTTTCGGGGGGGAACCTGGAGTACCTCTTGAACACGTATGTTCGCAGAGTGGCAGTTTCTGGATCGATGATGGCGACGGCCAATATAACGCCGCAAAGGATGTTATTCTGACGAGCGGCTCCAATCTGGTGGAAGGCCTTACCGGTGCCCTTGTGGGGAATGTCCTGTGGAACGACAAGGATAATAGCGGGGGCTTCACTCGCGATGCACTTCTGGCCTATTACCGTTTTGATGACGGTGGCAGTTCGGCTGAGGATTTCGCGCGGCACGCGAAGAACGGGTTAATCGGGGCGACTTCAACTGAATACCGGTTTGGTGACCGGGGCTATGCCTTGGCGACCAATTACTTCTCCTGGGTTACCAATGATCCCGCCCTGGTTTACGGTGTAGATAAGCGGGGGGCTGATGATTCCGACCACGATGGTTTGCCTGATGCCTGGGAACTGATTCATCACCTTGATATATGGGATGATGGCACTTGGGGTGAGACTTCTGATGGGGCTAAAAATGGGCCGAATGGACCCAAGGGGGATATCGACCATGACGGGCTGATCAACGTCTACGAGTACTGGTCTGGCACCAATCCCCGGGCAGAGGATTCCGATGGGGATGGGATATTGGATTCCCAGGAGGACCGGGATGGCGATGGAGTGGTGAATATCACCGAGCAGTTACTGGGAAGCCGGCCTGATATTGTGGATACGGATGATGATGGGTTTGCCGACAATGAAGAACAGGGCATGGGCACCAGTCCGGTCAGTGCGGTGGATCCTGCGATTTCGCGCGCTGTTGTCTTTGCGGGTGGTGCAGGGGATTATCTGGAAATTCCGGCGAACATCAACCAACGACTGAGGGATTGGACGCTCGAGTCGTGGGTGATGCCTTCAAGTACCGTGGGAGGGGCAGGGGTTATTGTGCGCCGGGTGGTGGAAAATCTGGCAGGCGGAACCCAGGCGGTCAACTTTGTGATGGGCTTGGAATCCAATGGCGTGGGTGGTTTGAGGTTGTATGCGGGTTATGTATGGCCTGATGGAAAGCAATATATTGTCAAGGCAGGTACAATCCCAGTAGCTGCGTGGACGCATGTGGCCTCCAGTTATAGCCGATTAAGTGCGACATTAACGCTCTATACCAATGGGGCAGTTGCGGCGCGTACCAACACGTTCTATATCGAGCCGCCCGTCAGCGGAAAAGGTGGCGACACCTTTGTGCGAATGGGCGAGGGCTTTAGTGGGGCTCTTGATGAAGTCCGGCTCTGGAATAAAGTGCGGACGGAATCACAGATCCGGGCGAACACTAATCGGGTGATCGCGGCCTCCGATACCAGTGGCCTCATTAATTACTTCCGGTTTGATGACGGAGAGGCCAATACCAATAAGTTTGGCTGGAGCGAATTCCACCAGGCAGCTGGATTCCAGGATTACACCTATGTCAACGACTGGAATGAAGAGTGGCGTCACGCAGCTATGAAGCGCGGTAGTGTGGTGATCCTTGAGCCGGGTGCTATTATTCCGCCCCCTTCAATGCGTGTGATACTGCAGCCGGATGAGGCTTTATCGGATGGGGCGCAATGGTCTCTAGATGGCGGGGCCTGGCAGAATAGCGGGGAAAGCCTCGAAGGGCTGAGTGCCGGAACGCATATCCTGATGTACAGGGAGATTCTGGGTTGGACACAGCCTGCGATCGAAACCATCGTCCTCTCTAATGGTGTTGCAACCACCATAACCCGTGTCTATGTGCAACAATCGGGGTTGGGTGTCGCGTTTAATAATAGTTCAGCGGTGCTTGACCTGGCGGCCTGGGCGATCAATGGAGGCGTTTGGCTGACAAATGGCATGGTGGTCACCAATTTGAATGCAGGGCCTACTACGGTCTCGTATCGCCCCGTTACAGGTTATTTTACGCCTGCAACAGAAGTGGTAAATTTAATTCCGGGCGAAACCATGCATTTGATTCGCGCTTATTCCAATATGACGGCAACGCTTTCCGCCGTCATTACCCCGGCGGGTGCGGTCTTGGCTGGGGCTAACTGGCGGGTTGATGGAGGGCCTTGGCAGGTCAGTGGGGCAGTGGTTAGCGGTTTGCCTCTGGCCACCCATCAGATCCAGTTCTCGGATCTGGCCCGGTGGATAACGCCCGGAACGATAAGTGTTACGCCAACCAATCAGGTTATCATGGTGGTCACGGGGCGTTATTCGCAGATTACTGGTTTGGCGGCGGATCTGCTGCCAGCCGAAGCGGTGGCCACAGGGGCGCAATGGCGGATCTCTGGCGGGGGTTGGACAAATAGCGGGACAATTCTGTCTTTACCCGCAGGATCTTATACCGTTGAGTTTAAGCCGGTGAATGGCGGTTGGTTACCCCCGGGGAATCAAACCGCTTTAGTGACCGACCAGCATGTCACGGAACTTTCTGGAATTTATTACAAAGCAGAAGTATTCGGGGGGACACTCACCACGAATGCCGGTGACTTTTATCTGCCGTGGGGCTTGGATTCCGATGCCCTCCATCGTCTTTATGTTGCCGACACTTTCAATGACCGTATTCAAATGTATGACTCTTTGAGTCAGCAGTGGACGGTGTGGGGTAAATTCGGGACCAGCTTGGGGCAGTTCAAGAAACCGAGCGGTCTGGCGGTGGATAAACTGGGGAACCTCTTTGTGGCCGATCAGAGCAATCATCGCATCCAGAAACGTATCGCAACCAATGGACAATGGGTGGCGATAGGTTCAAATACACTGTTGTCGGGGTCGGCACTGGGCCAGTTCAGCGCGCCTGCAGATGTGGCCGTTGACTCTGCATTAACCCTGTATGTTGCCGATACGTGGAATAATCGCGTTCAAAAGCTGAGCACATCGGGAGTGTGGTCGGTTTTCGTAACAAACGGGACTGCCGCCGGACGAGTGCAATATCCGCAAGGGCTGCATGTTGATGGTTCGGATAATCTTTATGTTTCTGATGACGGGCTGCAAACCAATGGGCTGAACCGGGTTCAGAAGTTTTCCAAAACCGGCCAATTTCTCGCGCTGCTTGGCGGACGTGATTCTGTTGAGGGAAGCCTCCAGTATCCCGGCGGGATGACGATCGGGAATGGGAATCTTTATGTGGCCAACATGTCCGATAGCCGTGTGGCGTATTCGGATATGAGTGGAATGACGTGGACCACCCTGGTGGGTAGTAATGTGTTGAGCCACCCCGGTGATGTTGAGTGGGATTCGCGCGGGTATCTGTATATTGCGGATACGTCTCATAATCGCATCCTTATGGTTCAGGTTGATCCGGCGGTCGCGACAAATGGGGTTACTCAGCTTACTGCTATGACGTCCACAGGCACCAACACGAGCTTTACCCTGACGTGGTTTGCGAGGCTTAACTGGCTTTACGCCGTGCAGTATGCCAACACCCTTGCGCCAAGTACGGTCTGGTCGAATCTGCCGGGGTATTCCGCAGTATCAGGTATGAATTTGATCACGAACTGTACTGATTCGACGGTGTTGGGTGTAACCAATCGATTTTATCGCATCATTGCGTATTAAGAGGAAAGGTTGAACTATGAAACGACTACTTGTGTTGGTTTGTATCACCGCAATATTTTGCAGCGGAGTGAGTGCGGCAACATTTGGACCTCAGAGCCTGGTCTCCACGCCGGATGCTGAATTTGTGACGCTTTCCGATATGGCCTCCACGCCGGTTGCGGCGACAGCAGGAGATTCAGTGGCGACTGTCGAGGCCATTGCCATACTTGGGGCAGCCCCGGCTGTGACTCCTGTGGTGACCTCTTCGGAAGGCACTTCCAATGTTGTAACGACGGGCGTTACAACCGGTGTTCTGGATGTTGTCAAACAGGCAACTGCCGCCGGGTCTGGCACCAATGTGGTTATGGCTGCAGACACCTCAACGGAGCTCATGCCAGTTGAGTCTTTCGGCGAAAATAAAGGAAAGCAAAACCTGATATCGGTAGCACTGGATGATGTGCCGCTGCAGGATGTGGTGCGTCTGTTTACCCGTATTTCAGGGGCCAACATTATTTCGTCATCAACAAACCTCAGTGGAAAAGTGACCGTTAATTTGCAGGATGTGGAGTGGAAACCGGCGTTGGACTCCATTCTGGATATGTATAGTCTGATGGTGTCGGAAAAGGTTCCTGGTTCAGGAATATATAGCGTCATGAACAAAGTTCCCGGTTCCGA
>JBAXDB010000061.1:0-14638 GCA_037141135.1 bacterium
ATGCCCTTATGAGTCGCGATCACATTATTATTGCAGGCGCCCGTGAGCATAACCTGCAAAACATCACGGTGCGCATCCCCCGGGATAGTTTTACGGTCATTACCGGTCTGAGTGGTTCGGGCAAGTCGTCGCTGGCGTTTGATACCCTGTTTGCCGAAGGGCAGCGTCGTTATGTCGAGAGCCTCTCCGCCTATGTGCGTCAGTTTTTGGACCAGATGCAAAAACCCGATGTGGATTACGTCGAAGGCCTGTCCCCGGCCATCTCCATCGAACAACGGACGGCCGGCTCAAACCCCCGTTCGATCGTTGCGACTACGACCGAAATCCATGACTATTTGCGGTTGCTTTATGCCAACGTGGGCCATCCGCATTGCCCGCACTGCGGCAAGCCGATCTCGGGACAGTCCGCGGAAGTGATCGTGGATCAATTAATGACGTTCCCCGAAAAGACGAAGGTGGCGTTGCTGGCCCCGCTCCTGCGGAGCAAGAAAGGCCTGCATGATGCCATTTTTGAGAAAATCCAGAAGCAGGGTTTTGTGCGTGTGCGTGTGAACGGGGAAATGGTGGAAATTGACAAAGTCCCGAAGCTTGACAAGAAAAAAGCGCACAATGTGGATGTGGTGATTGACCGTCTGGTGATGGGGCCCAAAATCCGATCCCGGCTAACCGATTCTGTCGAACTGGCGTTGAAGGAAGGAAACGGAGTCTTGATTGCGCTCACTCAGGCAGGACCTGAAGCCACAAACTGGGCGGAACGCCTGTATTCCGAAAAGCATGCCTGTGCCGATTGCGGCGTAAGTTTCGAGAAGCTGACTGCCAGGCATTTTTCATTTAATAATCCGTATGGAGCCTGTCCGGACTGTTCCGGTCTGGGGACCAGGATGATTTTTGATGAACAACTCGCCGTGCCCAATCAGGAGCTCTCCATTGATGGGGGAGCCATTACGGCCTGGCGTCGGGGTGGCCGCCGATTGCTTATCTACTATAAAGCCCAACTTCGTACGGTAGCCAAGGAGTGCGGGTTCAGTCTGGATACTCCCTATAAGGATCTCCCTGAAGATATTCGAAATCTGTTGATGCATGGCTCGGGAGACAAGGATATGACATTCGGGTACTGGCGTGGCGGGGCGCGACGCCAGTATGAGAAACCTTTTGAGGGGGTTCTGCCGAATCTGACCCGGCGCTATAAAGAGACCGATAGTGATTTTGTCCGGCAGCGGTTGCGCGACTACATGAGCAAGATGGTCTGTCCGACTTGCAGCGGGGCCCGTTTACGTCCGGAGGTGCTGGCCTGCACGGTTGTTGGAAAATCCATTGTGGATCTTACGCGGCTTTCAGTGCGGAAAGCTCTGGAATTTCTCAAGACTTTGGAATTATCCGGGCAGGAAAAGAAAATTGCAGGGGAGGTCATAAAAGAGATTCAGGAGCGCCTCCAATTTCTAGCGGATGTCGGGCTGGATTATCTTACGTTGGATCGTGAAAGCGGCTCTCTTTCAGGTGGTGAGGCGCAACGTATCAGGCTGGCGACACAAATTGGTTCGCGGCTGGTGGGGGTGTTATATGTGCTGGATGAGCCCAGCATAGGGCTGCATTACCGGGATAATGAGCGCTTGATCAATACGTTGAAGCAGTTGCGTGACCTTGGAAACACCGTGGTGGTGGTCGAGCATGACGAGGAAACGATCCGGGCCGCTGATTATGTCATTGATCTGGGCCCTGGTGCCGGGCGGCATGGCGGCCAGGTGATCCATCAGGGGACCGTGGCTGAATTACTGGCGAATTCAAAATCGCTGACCGCCAAATATATGAACGGAGAATTAACGATTCCCGTGCCGGCGAAGCGGACGGAACCGGGAGACAATTGGTTGCAATTGATGGGGTGTACCGAAAACAATCTGAAAAATCTGACGGTCAGGATTCCGCTGGGATTATTGGTTTGTATCACCGGTGTATCTGGAAGCGGCAAGAGCACGCTGGTGGATGATATTTTGCGCCGTGCCTTGTCCCGTAAATTTTATGGGTCCAAAGAGATTCCCGGTGCGCACCGCCGGCTTCTCGGGGCGGAAAAACTCGACAAGGTGATCGTGATTGACCAGTCCCCGATCGGGCGGACCCCGCGGAGCAATCCGTCCACTTACACGGGGGCCTTCGGTCCGATTCGGGACATTTTCGCCGCTTTACCGATGTCGCGAGTGAGAGGATATGGGCCCGGTCGCTTCAGTTTCAATGTCAAGGGGGGGCGGTGCGAAACCTGCAAGGGTGATGGTATCATCCGCCTTGAGATGCATTTTCTGCCGGATGTGTATGTCCCCTGTGAGCAGTGCCGCGGCTTGCGCTACAACAAAGAAACGCTGGAAGTTCATTACAATGGGAAGAGTATTTCCGATGTGCTGGCTCTGACCATCGATGAGGCGCTCGAGTTTTTTAAACACATCCCGTCCATTGAGCGCAAGGTGCGTACACTTTCCGAGGTGGGGCTGGGCTATATCCAGTTGGGTCAGTCGGCGACGACCCTCTCCGGCGGTGAGGCGCAACGCATGAAACTGGCCGCCGAATTGAGCAGGAAAGCCACCGGCAAGACGCTCTATTTGCTCGATGAGCCCACGACGGGGTTGCATTTTGCTGATATTCAGCGCTTGATGCATGTGTTGGAGCGACTGCGTGCCTCCGGTAATACCGTGCTGGTGATCGAACATAATCTCGACGTGATAAAACGGAGCGACTACATTATTGATTTGGGCCCCGAAGGGGGCGAGGGTGGGGGGATGATTGTTGCGGAGGGCACCCCCGAGGATGTTTCCCGGTGCGATGCATCCCACACCGGAATGGCATTGCGCCGCCATTTGAAATGAAAATGAGGACTAGCTTCAATAACAAGAACCTGTGGTGGCTGATTGCCCTGGCGTTTGTCGCAAGGGGACTGCTGGCGGAGGGGCCTGTCCCTCCGACTTCAGCGTATCAGAGTTCGCCATCCACAACCCTTGCCACAGCCCAGACGGCGTTGGAGGATGGCCTCTGTGAATTGGCTCAAAAGCAGGCGGAAGAGGTTTTGAAGGATGAGTCGCTGCCGCCGGTGCTCAGGGGGGAGGCAACCGTTGTCCTGGCCCGGGCATTGTATGGACAGCGTCGTTTCAAGGAGATGGCCGCACGCATTGAGTCCACCGGTCTGGCCTGGCCGACTGCGCAGGCAGGGGCTCTGGTCTACTGGCATGCCGTGGCACAGTATGAATCCGGGAACACCCATGCGGCGCTGGATGAGCTCCGCAACTTCGCAGGACGATTTCCCGGCAGCACCATGTTGTCGAGGGCGTCACGGCTCGAGGCCTGGGCAAATCTCAAGGAAGGACGGCAGGCTGAGGCGTTGTCGGTATTCGAGCGATTTGACCGGCAGTTCGGGGTCACGGACGAAGGGACCGAGAATTTGCTGGACTGGGGGCAGGCTCTGCTCGCTACCGGGAATATTCCAGCCGCGCGGAACATATTAGAGCGGTTGGTAACACGCCAACCCGAACTGTCCTCCGTGCAGGATGGCAAATTATGGCTGGCGAAAGCCATGGTCCTGGATGGCAAGTGGGAATCTGCCTGGAATATTCTTTCACTGATGGCCGAGGATTCCCTTGTGCGTGTTGACCGGAGGGCCATGGCCTTGATGACCCTGAGCGAAGTAAATGCCGCCCAGACCAATTTGGCGGCGGCGGTTACCTCGGCGACGCGGGCTGTTGACCTGGCACCGACGACCATCCTGAAAAATCGTGCCCGTGCCTTGTGGGGGAAATGGCTGCTCCGGCAGAAGAAAATTGCGGAAGGAGCTGAACTGTTACGTCCTGTGATCGCCCAGATGACGGAAGAGCCGGTTGCGGGTGAATTGCAGTTGGAATTGGCCTCCGGGTATTTCGATTTAAAGCAATATGAAAAGGCGGCCCAGGAATTCCAATATTACCTTGAGACATTCAAAGCCCCGGAAGGACGCCAGGCGGCCTTTAAAGGGCGTGGTCTCGCCCTGTGGGAGCTTCAGCGCTTTGCGGAGGCGGCCGCCATGTTTGAGAAGGCGGCAGGTCTGGTAACGGATCCGGTTCAGTGTGAACCTCTTTTGATTAAAGCGGCGGATGCGTATTTCGCCAATGCCCAGTATAAACTGGCGGAAGCGGCCTATGGGAACATTCTTGCCAAATACCCGACCTCTGCGATGAGTCCCCAGGTGCTCTATCAATCAGCCGAGTGCCTTGCCCGGCAAACCATGCGGAGGGAGGCAGAAGGGCGCTTTCGTGAATTGGTGCGCAAAACGCCTTCCCACCCACTGGCAGAGCAGGCGCTTATGCGAATAGCGGAGATGAAAGATGAGCAGGGACCGGCGTTTGTCCAGGAGGCGTTGACCGCCTATATGGAAGTCATGTCGGTTTATCCGTCAGGGGTTTTGTTTGCCGAGGCACTTCATCGCCATGGGATGGCGGCTTATCAGATGGGGGACATTGATGTCGCCCTTACAGATTTTTCGCGGGTAGTAAAGGAGTTCCCCGCCAGTCGGGTTACGCCCCAGGCCTATTTTATGCGTGGTTGGACACTCTACATGCGGGGGCAGGAGGAAGAATCGCTCAAGGTATGCAAGGCTTTTGTGGAGCGCTATCCTGACAGTGAATGGACGCCGGGCGTGATGTTCTGGATCGGGGAGTATGCCTTCAATCATGGTCGCTATGCCGATGCCGAAACACAGTTTATCAAGTTGACCGACAAATCGCCGCAGGATCCCCTGGCGGCCCAGTCGCTGATCTGGGCTGGCCGGGCGGCGATGATGCAGAAGGAATATCTTCGGGCTGTGGAGTCATTATCCAGGATGACGCGATCCTATCCGGCAAGTCCGTATATAGCTGAGGCACGTTTTTTACAGGCGGATGCCTTGAGCGAACTGGGGGAATTTTCGCGGGCCATTCTGGTATTTGATGAGGTGATTGAGAAATTTCCGAATTCACCTCTGGTGAGTGCGGCGTGGGGACGCCGGGGGGATTGTCATTTCACCCTGGGGGCGACCGATCCCAAGCGCTATGCCGAGGCAATCACCGCGTATCGTTCCGTCAGCAGGAGCCAGGGGACCACGTTCGATCTTGAACTTCAGGCGGAGTATAAAATCGGCCGCTGCTATGAGAAAATGGGAAAATTGCCCGAGGCGTTCGAGCAGTACTACACCCGTGTTGTTTGCCGGTATCTGGCGGAGGCACAGAAGGATGGCGCGGCCGCGTTGTGGTTTTCCAATGCGGCTTCTCATGCGGCTGACATACTGGAATTGGAGAAAAACTGGAAGCGAGCCATCAAAGTGCTCGAACGGGTTGAGGGGGCTCAGATACCTGTGAGTGCTGATGCCCGTAAACGAATTGAGCAGATCCGTTCCGAGCACTGGGTTTGGTAAGGAGTGAATCATGTTTGAACTATTGAGCGAAGGTGGAATCATTGCGTGGATAATTTCCGGTGCCGGCGTTTTTGCGTTCGTGCTGTTTATGGAACGGCTTCTGAATTTGCACCGGGCCCGTATAAAATCCGAGGATTTCATTGCCGGGATTTGCAATAACCTGGGGCGTGGAAATGTCAATGAGGCGCTCGCGATCTGTGATGATACGCCCGGTCCGGTGGCGGTCATTGTGCGGGCGGCGATTCTCAACCGGCAGGCCGATAAGGAGGCGCTGCGCACGGCGATGGAAAATGCCGGCCGCACGGAAATATCACGGATGGAGCGGCGGTTGACTAATTTTGTAACCATCGCCCAGGTGGCTCCGATCTTCGGCCTGCTGGGGACGGTTGTGGGCATGATCAAGTCCCTGCAGGTCATGAGGGCGGCGGCCCCCCTTGTGCAGCCTGGTGACGTGATCGGGGGCTTGATGCAGGCTTTGGTGACCACTGCCGTCGGCCTTGCCGTGGCGGCACCCTGCTATGTGGCCTTTAATTTTCTTACCGGAAAAGTGGAGAAAATCGTCATAGATATGGAACGTGCGGCCGCTGATATGATCGCCTTTCTTTCCGGCATGCCGATAGTCCATGATGAGCCTGGATTGGAGAAAGACGAATGATCAAGCGGGAGGAAACCAAGGCCATCGGGTGGACGGTGCATGGATTCCGGCATTACCATCCCCAGAATCGCCTGAATAAGGGGTTGGTCGCCACGGCGCCCTGGATGAGTGTCACGTTGTTGATCGCGTTATACCTTTATCTATTAGCCCCGAATGTGCTGCAACCGGGGATGGCCCTGCAACTCCCTGTGGCTCCTTTTTTGGATGGGCGCCACTACGGCCACAATGTGGCGGTGCTTTCCCTGCCGATCCTCGGGCGTAGTGACCGTGACGAGATATTTTTTTTTGATGATCAGCGTTACCTGGGGCGTGAACCATCTGAGATGGATGCCTTGCGGGCCGCGCTGGCGACCGCCTGGACGCAGAAGCCCAATTTACCGATGGTGATCGAAGCGGATCGGATGGTGCGGCACGACACCATCGTGAAACTTTTCGAGATGGCGGCCGAAGCCGGATTTCGGGAAGTCAACCTGGCAACACGGCCATCCCAGAGGTGAAGGGTGTGAGTAATCCATACCTTATCCCAATGTCCTGGCGTAATGTGGCGCTGGTGTTGGCCGGCGGGCTCACTCTCTGGGTGGTACCCTGGCTTGCCTGGCCTTTGTTGCCTCCGCTGCCAGGGAAGGCGAAGCCGCGGCCCCTGCCGGTATTCAGGTACATTCGCGCCGCCCAGGGTCTGGATGGGTCGACATGGTCGCCGGTACTGATGCCTCTGCCCACGCCGGATGGCTTCAGCAAAAAGGCGGCTTTAAAGGAATTGCCCAATAAAAGTCTGGTTTCAGTTCTTAAACCCAAAATTTCGGGGCCGGTCTATCTGGCGATGGAGCCCAATGGCGGCGTCAAGCCCGTCACCCCAAGGGTCTCCTTCCTGCGACCAGTGGAATTCGAGCCTGAGGCTCCTCCCAGACCGGTTTCCCGTGGCGAAGGTGTTCAGGCCGGAAGCATATTCCGATTTGAGATTCAGGAGCCCTTACGCTATCGTAAATTTGAAATTCCTGCTTTGCAGTTGGCCTTCTCAAATGGCGTGGATGCGTCCGCAATATCCGTGACGGCCGCTGTTGAAATTGATAAGCAGGGACGGGTGCAGCATGTTATGCTGGAACAGCCGGCGGGTATCGCCGTGGTGGATTCGGCCATTGTGCGGGGATTGCGCGCCGGACGCGGTCAGCCGGGCGAATCCGGCACGTGGGGCCGCGTTAAGTTTTATTATTGGAAAAACAGTCCAGTTCAGAAGGAGTAAGGTATGGAAATCAAAATCGCGAAATGGGCGGCGGATAAACCGTCAGCCATCGTGACTTCGTTTTTAAAGCGCCCGGCGTTTGATCCTGCTGCTGAAGTCGCGGCCCGTACCACCCTTGAGGATATCCGTTTGCACGGGGATGCCGCGGTGCTCAAGGCCATGAAGGAGTTTGACGGTGTATCGTTGAATCCTGCCGGGATGCGGGTGACGATGGCCGAGTTGGCTGTGGCCCGCGAAACGGTTGATGCGCAGTTCCGGAGTGCGGCCCGCGAGACATATAAGCGCGTAACCACTTTTTCGCGGGCCGGAATGAAGAAGGATTGGAAGATTTTCAGCCCCAAAGGCGGTGAACTGGGAGAGCAATTTGTCCCCTTGGATCGGGTGGGGGTTTATATTCCCGGTGGCCAGGCTCCTTTGGTTTCCACCGTATTTATGACCGTGACCCTGGCCCGGGTGGCTGGTGTTCAGGAGATTGTGGTGTGTACGCCGTCCGATTCAAAGGGAAAAGTGAATCCCTATATTCTTTTTGCGCTGGAAATGGCCGGCGCCACCGAGATCTATCGTGTGGGGGGCATTCAAGCCATTGGCATGATGGCCTATGGCACCAAGACGGTACCACGTGTGCAGAAAATTGTGGGCCCGGGCGGAGCTTATGTAACAGCGGCCAAAAAATTAGTGTACGGGGAGGTTGCGCTCGATCTTGTCGCCGGGCCGAGCGAAATCGCCATCCTGGCTGATGATACGGCGCATCCAGAATGTGTGGCGGCTGATCTTCTGTCCCAGGCGGAGCATGGAACGGGTCTTGAGAAGGCTATTTTGGTGACCACTTCCAGCGCGTTGGCCACCAAGGTTGCGGAGCAACTGCTGGCCCAGGCGGAAACGTTGCCCCGGAAAACCGCCATTCATAAAGTGCTTGAGAAAGGCACATTGATTGTGGTCGTCAACACCCTTGATGAAGGCATGGATCTGTGCAATCAATTTGCGCCGGAGCATTTTGAGATCATGGTGCGCGAACCTCGCAGTTGGTTGCGGAAGGTCCGGAGCGCCGGTGCCGTTTTCTTCGGGATGTGGACGCCGGAATCGGTGGGTGATTTTGTGGCCGGGCCCAGTCATGTATTGCCCACTGGCGGAACGGCCACGATGTTCTCGGGCTTGACAGCGGATGACTTCCGCCGGCGCACAAGTTTTATGGCATTTACCCGCGCTGACCTGCAGGAGACGCTTCCCGTGATCGAAGCATTCGGCCGGGTGGAAGGTCTTGATGCCCATGCCCGGGCAGCCCGTGTGAGATTCGAGGTATAACGATGAATAAATTTATTCGTAAATCTGTTCAGGCATTGGAGGCCTATACCCCGGGTGAGCAGCCGAAGCGGCAGGGGCTTACCAAGCTTAACACAAATGAAAATCCTTATCCTCCCTCGCCTCGAGTGGCCGAGGCTTTGGCTGCCATTCCTCCTGAATTATTAAGGCTTTATCCGGATCCTGTCAGTTCGACGTTGCGTCAGGCCATCGCCGACTTGCACGGGGTCGGGAGCGAGCATGTATTCGCCGGGAATGGATCCGATGAAATTCTTGCGCTTTGCACCCGGGCGTTTGTTGAGGATGACGGAACGATCGGGTATTTCAACCCGTCTTATTCCCTTTATCCAGTGTTGGCGGCTATCCGGAATGTCAGGGGTGTGGCTTGTGAATTGACGGAGTCTTTTGAATGGTTGGAACAAAATCCAGAACCTGCTTCACTGTTCTTTCTGACTAACCCCAATGCCCCTACCAGCATGTTGTTTGCCACTTCACGAGTGCAGGAATTCTGCCGGGCGTTCCCCGGCGTGGTGCTGGTGGACGAGGCCTATGTGGATTTTGCCCGTGAGAACTGCATGGAACTGGCGAAGACGATTCCGAATGTTATGGTGATGCGCACCCTCTCGAAATCCTATTCCCTCGCGGGTATCCGCTGTGGATATGTGGTGGGGGCCAAGCCTTTGATCGCTGCGTTATTCAAAATCAAGGACTCCTATAACCTTGACCGGATGACTCAGGTGGCTGCTACGGCTGCCATTACCGATCAAGCTCACATGCGCGCGAATGTGGATCGGATTATTGCGACTCGTGACCGGTTGACGATCATGCTGAATCAGCTCGGGTTTTCCGTCTGCCCGTCAGATGCCAATTTTGTCTGGGTGCGGCACGAGAGTCGTGATGCCAGGGAGATCTTTGAAACATTGAAGGCCGCGGGAATCCTGATCCGTTACTTCCCTGGTCCGCGGACTGGCGATTATCTCCGCATCACCGTTGGTACCGATGGCGAAATTGACCGCTTGCTCGTCGCGATGAAGAAGTTGTTAGGTTGTTAAGTTGTCGAGTTGTTCAGTGGGTGCCTTTGGGCCTATTACTCAACAACTCAGCAACCTAACAACTTATCAACTGTGCTTCCCTTACTCCCGCCGTAGACTTTCAATGGGGTTGAGGCGGGCGGCACGCCAGGCCGGATAAAATCCGAAAAAGATTCCGACCCCGGCGGAGAAGGTCAGCGCCAGGATCACGGCCACGGGGGATATCAGGACCGGCCAGTTGTTGGCTGAAGCGAGGATGTTGGCGGCGGCGATGCCCAGTCCGATACCAATGATCCCACCGACCCCGGACAGGACTGCGGACTCGATCAGAAATTGCATCATGATGTCGTGCTGCCGGGCTCCGAGTGCCAGCCGCAATCCGATTTCACGGGTCCGCTCGGTCACAGCCACCAACATGATGTTCATGATGCCAATCCCCCCGACCAGCAGGGAGATGGAGGCGATGACCGTCAGTAATATGGTCATAAGTCGGGAGACCTGGGTGATCATCTTCGTGACCTCGGTCATGTCCATGATGGTGAAGTCGTCATCCTCGTTCTCGCTTATTCGATGACGCTGCCGGAGGATGCCCGTCACGTCGTCCTTAACCACCGGGAGGTTATCCATGGAGCTGAGGCTGAAAAGCAATTGATCAACATTGCTGAATTTCGAGCGTTGCAAAACCCGGCGGACCGTCATCCAGGGAGCGATAATCGTATCATCCTGATCCTGGCCCCATGCTGTCGAGCCCTTGGGTTCCATCACCCCGATCACGCGAAAAGGCATATTCCGTATGCGGATGGTCTGGCCGACCGGATCTTCTCCTTCAAATAATGCTTCGGCAACCGTTTGGCCGAGGAGGCAGACCCTGGCGGCATTCTTGATGTCGGTCTCGGTGAAGAACTCACCGCTGGCAACTTTCCAACTGCGCACTTCGGGATATTGAAGATTGACCCCCTGGGTTTGTGTGGACCAGTCCTTGTCGCGGTAAATGCACTGGCCGCCGCTGCGGATCAGCGGGGTCATGGCTAAGGTAAACCGACATTCGTTCAGGATGGCCTCGCCGTCTTCGACCGTGAGGGTTTGCTGGGTTCCCATGCCACCCCTGAATCCCCCGGCATTCTGACTTCCAGGGAAAACCATGAGAAGGTTGTTGCCCATGCTGGAAATCTGGTCCCCCATATTGACGGAGGCCCCTTGGCCAACGGCGATCACGGCGATTACGGCGGCGATGCCAATAATGATGCCCAGTGCCGTCAGGAGCGACCGCCCCTTGTTTCTGGCCAGGGCGCACATCGCCATTTTGATGGTAATCATTGCGTTCATTGGATGGCCCCGTCCTTCATGGTGATCACCCGCTTGGAAAATTGGGCGACATCCGGCTCATGGGTAACCATGACGATCGTTATACCCTCCCGGTTCAGTTCCCGGAATAGCGCCATGATGTCCTCGGCAGAACGGCTGTCCAGATTTCCGGTGGGTTCATCTGCGAGAATCAAAGGGGGCTGATTCACCAGGGCGCGCGCAATGGCCACGCGCTGCTGCTGCCCGCCTGATAATTGGCCGGGGTGATGCTGCATCCGTTCTCCGAGTCCAAGCCGCCTGAGCAGCGTTTGTGCCCGTTCCCGTCGCTCGGCACTGCGTAGCGGCGGTCCGTAGAAGAGGGGCAACTCGACGTTCTCTTCCGCCGACGTCCGGGGGAGGAGGTTGAAGTTCTGGAAAACAAACCCGATCTTTCGGTTGCGGATTCGGGCCAAAGTGTCACTCCCCAGCTTGCTTACCTCCACCCCGTCAAGATGATAAGTGCCGCTGTCTGGCATATCCAGACAGCCCAGAAGATTGAGGAGGGTACTCTTGCCGGATCCCGAATGACCCATGATGGCTACGAATTCACCTGCGGCGATGTCGACGGAGACATCCCGCAATGCCGGGACATCCACAGACTCCATGTGGTACACTTTATTGATATTGCGTAGCGTGATGAACATGGCTTATCGCGCGGGGCGTTGCTGTCCCCCGGGCATCTTGGGAACAAAAGGATTGACTGTCTTGGCGTCTTTATCGTCAATTTCAATTCCCGTAACCACTTCCTGCCCTTCCGCCAGCGGAGTCGGGTCGGTGAGTTCTGTAAAGGAGCCATCCGTGATCCCCGGTTTCACGGGAATAGGCTGCAACTCACCGTTTTCGCCTTTCTGAATCCAAACCTTCTGCTTTTGCTCAAAACGCAGTCCCGTCCGTTTGGTCTTTGCAGTGGGAGTGGTGTTTTTCTCCTTATCCTTTTCCTTGTCCGCCGGTTTGAACCGCAAGGCGGCGTTGGCGACTTTCAAAACATTGGTGCGCTGGGCCACTTCACAGATGATGATGGCGGTCATGCCGGGGAAAAGCCTGTTGTCGGGGTTGTCCGCATTGATGATGACCGGATAGGTCACCACGTTCTGCTGGGTGCTTGCCGACATCCGGACTTGCGCAACGGTGCCGGTAAAAATGGACTCATGCGCATCCACCGTGAAGGTCACGCGCTGGCCTTCCCGGATGCGGCCGATGTCGGCTTCTGGAATGCTTGCCTCCACCTGGATGGTTCGCAGGTCGGTGGCAATGCGGAATAAGGTCATCGCATTCATGCTGGAAACAACCGTCTGGCCCTGACTGACATTGCGGGTGATGACCACGCCATCCACGGGGGACCGAATCGTGGTATACCCCAGGTTGGCCTGGGATAGCCGGAGTGCAGCCTTTGCTTGGTCGACGGAGGCCATTGAAACCTTGAGTTGGGCGGTGAGAGTGTCCCGTGCGGCCGTGGCTGAATCCAGTTCGGTTTCCGATAGCATCTTCTGATCAGCCAGCTTCCGGGTGCGAACCAGTTCCTTCTCGGCCTGAACCAGTTTGACTGTGGTTTGTTCGACATTGGCTTGTGCGGCTATCAGGTTGGCCTGATCCTGGGAGAGTCTGGCCTCATAGGTGGTGGGATCGATCTGGGCCACCAGGTCGCCGGCCTTAACGGTTGAATTGAAATCAACGTACAATTTTTGAATGGGGCCGTTGACTTGAGTGCCGACATCGACCAACCGCAACGGGGCTATGATGGCGCTTGCCCTGACCGTTTGGAAGAGGTCGCCCCGGTCAACCCGGGTGGTGCGGTATTTTGGTGTGTCGGCTTTATCGGCAGCATGCTTCCAGTACCAGAACCCTGTGGTTGTGAGGGCGCCGAGTATTACCAATGCGATGATCCAGCGTTTCATGGTTATTCCTCCCCGCAGGCGTGTTTGAGTTGGGCAATGGCCGCCTGAAAATCAAATTTTGCCCGAACCTGTTCGGCTTGTGCACTCGTCAATGCCACCTGGGCATCGGTAACCTCCACCAAAGAGGCCGCCCCAAGCCGGTAGCGCTCGGTGATAAGCTCAAGACTTTCCGCAGCTTGTTTTGTGATGAGATCCGTCAGTGAGAGGCGTTGCTGCGAACTGTCGAGTTGACTTAATGCCGTTTGAATCTCCTCATAGAGGAGCTGTTCAAATTCCGCCGTCTGAGCACGAGCCGAACGGAGTTGGGTGACGACTTCATTGATCCGCCAGGTCTGACGGCCTCCCGTGAAGAGTTGGAGGGAGCCCTGCAGGGCGGCAGACCAGTTCCAGGTCAGTGGAAACTTCGAGCCGCTGAGGCCGTACTTGGCCTGCAGGCCAATTTCTGGATACAGCTCGGCAATCGCTTCGTCCACAGCGGCGCTTGCGGCAAGTTCTTTGGCCTGCAATACCTTTAACCGGGGATGGTTCTGTCGGGCGCGGGTCATCAGTTCATCTGCAGGGCAGGTTGTGAAACTGGACGACAAGTCTGGAAGGATCTGGTAGCCCGGGTCGGTTGCCAGGCCGAGACTTCGGTTCAGCGAAGCACGGGCGGTCATGACATCATTGTGCGTCTTGATCTTCTCGAGTCTTGCATTCCCAAGGTCAACTTCGGATTTGGTCAGATCATAACGGGTGCGCCGTCCGACTTCCAGAAAGGCCCTGACCTGGTCCAGATGGATTTGATTTTGCCGGATGGCTTCAGCCGCAACCTGTTCCAATTCGATGGCTTTCCCGAGGTTCAGGAAAGTGCTGCGGGTCGAAAAGGCGACATCACTTCGTATTGCGCGGACATTTTCCGTGGCGGCAATCAGATTGGCATAGGCTTGCCTGACCATCGCCGGGGTCTTGCCAAAATCATATACGAGCAGGTCGAGCCCGACCGAACCATTAAAAAATTTGTGTGTGCTGGAACTTCCCTGCTTTCCCTCCGCATTTGCCGTGGCGCGGGTTCCTCCCGCGCTGCTGCCGATTTGGGGCCAGTAGGCTGCACGGGCTTGATAAACCCGGGCGGTCGCGGCGGCGACACTTTGAACAGCTTGAAAAATCTGAGGATGATGGGCGAGGGGAATTTCAAGGGCGCGTGCCAAGGTCAGTGCCGTATTGGAGGAAAGCCCGACTTCGGCAGGTTGAAGCAACCGCTCCCCGGGAAGCGCGCCTTCACCTTTTTGGATGTCACGGGCATGCCGGATAGTGGAGCAGCCTGCTGTAAAGTACAGGCTGCCGACGCCCAACAGGGCCATGCAAAAAAATCTGATAGCGCTAAAAACCTTCATGAACTTGTTTTCTATATACTTCTAAACGGATAAAAGCATTATTTATTGTAATTAATTTTCAACATCTGCTTGACCATTAAGGTGGGGGCAGGCATTTTACTGGATATGAAAACAGCGCCATTTTTCCGTCCTGACTGGGATCATTATTTCATGAATATAGCGCAGGTTGTTGCCACCCGCGGTAATTGTTGCCGGCGTCAGGTGGCGGCGCTGATTGTCAAGGATCAGCGGATTATCTCCACAGGCTACAACGGCACACCGCGCGGGGTGAAAAACTGCTTTGAGGGGGGCTGTGAGCGGTGTGCCGGGACGGCACCCTCCGGAACCGCTTTAGGGGAATGTATCTGTTGTCATGCCGAAGAAAATGCCATTACCCAGGCTGCCTATCATGGCATCGCCT
>JBAXDB010000062.1:0-14456 GCA_037141135.1 bacterium
GTTAACGACCTCCTTTCCCACGGAAAGTTCACTTCTGTTATCAGGGTGTCATCAACCGATTCACGACAACCCTCCTGTTGATGGGACTGTAATGTTTCTACTGTTGAGAACAACCATTAATTTTTCCACCAGCCGAGATACGCGATTAACTTTTCTTTTGCCGGCAGTTGTTGTGAGTGGCGCTATACCATCGCTGACCCTTGAGTTCGCGTAGTTCCTCTTCAATAGTCTGTTGATGCATATGGATGTTTACTCGGTAACAATTTTCAGCAAGTCCCATAAAATATCCTCTCTCAAAAGACAATGTCAAGTTTCCTTATAGTTTTAATAGCGTTCAGTAATGCGTTCCAGGGTTTATTCTTTTCCGATGTGACGCCACTGAAATAAAATCTATTCAGTTCTCGGCAATGCCATGGTGACCTCGGTGCAGGAACGCCTGCTGGCTGATGTGGATGTGGTATTAGCTGAGAACCGTCCCGCCGTATATCCTCGCCGAGCGGATTCCATTCTCGGAGGGGAGTGGGTCGGTTCATTGGCTGCCGGTGAACAGCCGAAATTTACGGATGTAATTCGCAATAAGGACGGTGGTATTCGTCATGTGATGGTCAAATTCAGTGGACGTTCCGGGCGTGCCGCGGATTTGCGCTGGGGAGATTTGCTTGCGGCTGAACATTATGCGGCAGTCCTCGTGGCGGAGAATGGAATTCCGGCGGCGCACACTACCTTGATAGATTCGGGAGGACGCCGATTTCTTGAGTCCACCCGATTTGACCGGATTGGCCTCCATGGCCGGCATGGTCTGGTTTCCCTTTCGGCGCTCGATGCAGCCTTTTTTGGTGAACTCCAGACTCCTTGGACAGCGGCGGCAGAGCGACTCCAGGGTGGTGGGTGGTTGACCGCACTGGAGGCAGAGCAAGTGACGCTCTTCTGGTGGTTTGGTGCCCTGATAGGCAATACCGATATGCATTACGGGAATGTCAGCTTTTTCCTGAATAAGACTCGCCCTTTATCTTTAGCACCTTCATACGACATACTCCCCATGCTGTATCGTCCTGATGTGGAAGGGGAACTTCCTGAACGCCAATTTTCGCCTTTGCCGCCTTTACCCGACGTACTGCCATTATGGGCACGAGCGAGCCTGATGGCTGAAACCTTCTGGGGAAGGGTTGCCGATGCCCCTATGATCTCTGCTTCATTCCAACGGATTGCCGCCGGGAACGCCGAAGTGATTACCCGCTATCGTCGTCAATTTCTTTGATTCAGATTCAGACCGCCACTCTGTCTCAGTGAGTTGGAAGCAAAAGTCGTTTGGGAATCGCTCCCGGTTTCGTGCGATCTGCTGATTGAACCGCGTGACTGTCACCCCGTAAAGCGGTGCTAAATTTCCGTCTCTTGTCAGCCCAAGGAGAGAGCGCGGATTTGAGGTGGTCTGCGAAGTTACCGCGGCCAACCCCACGGCCACGGCCTAAAGGCGATGACACGAACGCATGCCGCGGTAATTATTCCTGCTCGGCCCGAAAAAGCGATTGACGCATGAGCTTGAAAAACGTCTGGTAAGTCTCAGGATCTTCAATAGCCCTGAGGTTGTACTGGATGCTTAAGCGCACTAAAGAACGGTTTTGTTCCTTGGGTCGTACGGTCAACGATATGCGCGCCAAATCCATTCGGTGATAAAAAGGACCCCAATCTCTGAAATTAGTATTAAAAATCAACAATTGGTCAGTGCGGTACTGGGAATAGGTTGGACTATTGACCCATACGGAATTACGGTTCAGCCATTTTTTACCCGCCACCAGAAATAGATCCTCGTCAAGGACGGTAATGTCGAAGAAAAGATCTTGAATGGTTGAAGCAGCGGCCCGCAAAATTTTGACACGATCCGCCGTGTCAAACACCTGGCTTTGAATCGCCCTCATTTTGACCTGACTGTCTTCCGAATCAAGAACCTGCTTGCGGGAATTCCACTGAATCGCAACGCCGGAACTCATGCACCCCTGCAACAGCAGGATTAACGGCAGGAATGCCGCCATCCACCACGATGGCAGGATATATTTCCGACAGGCTATCATTGCCGTTTCGAGGTATCTTTAACGGGTTCGGCAAGATCAGTCTTGGCCGCCGGATTCGGTGAGGCCGCCTCGGAGGCAACCGCTTCAGCCAGTGCCTGCCCGCCAAAAAGAGCCCGCCCGACGGCGGCGAAGAAGTTTTGATAAATCTTGGGATCTTCGATGGGTTTGGTGTTATACAAGGCCGTTACGCGTATCTCTGATTTGGTAGACTCCTTAGGTCGCGACACAACCGTCAGGGAAACCAAACCCATGCCTCTGGGATCAAATTTTCCGGCGGTAACCATGCCCATGGGGCCATTGACTCTTTCAATGATGAATCCAAGATCTTGAAGTGCGGACATGACACCTCGCAACACCTCTTTTTCATCTCCTATATCAAACACCCGCGTCTGGTAAGCCCGACTGGCCATCTGCGCTTCACTCAGAGTCAATAAATCTTCAGGCGGCTTTTGCGGCCCGGTAACACATCCCTGCGCAAGAAGCGCCAAACCAAGAATAAACAGTAGCCCATAAAGATGTTTCACGAGAACCTCCCTTAAATTTCCTGCACTTCAAGAAACAGGCTTTTTGCCAACTTGGCAAAAAACTGCTGATAAATCATCGGATTATCAATTATCTCCATCATTTGTGCGCCCGGCGGAATCGGCTGGTCGCCACTATTGCCATCCCCCTGCCAGACGGAACGATAGAAAACGACACGGACAGAATATAGGGATGAATTCGCGGGTGATGGTCTGGCAACCAGAACGGCGTTTATTTGCTGGTGAAGATCAACCGGCATCAGAATCGCCTTTTGGCCCAACGCCCCCAGGATGAATATTAAAACGCGGGCTATCTCTTGTCCGTATTCTCTTGCTCCACGCTCTTTGGCAGCGCGCAGCATGCTCATGTCCTTCGATGTTTCATCAAGCTGAAACCCGAGATCCTGCAACACGGACGCAGAAGCCGAGAGAAGCTCGGATTCACTGGATGTCTCAAACATCCGCGTTTGCATGGCGCACAATTTGGCGCTCTCGGGTGTTACCTGAAAGAAACTTTCCGCAGTAGGGGTGTGTGCACAACCCACCAGCATGCAACCTGCCATGATGACTATAAAACAACGCCGCATTGAGAACGTTTTCAGATCAGTCAGACATCTAAAACTGCGAATAGTTATAGGCGAAATCACGAACATTTTTCATTTCATCAAACTTGATGACGATGGTTAACGTTTTTTGTGACGTTGTGCTCTGCGCCTTTGCGGTGCTGCCACCAAGAATAATCAGGCCACCGGCAAAAGAGTTGGCGGTATCAACCCGGCTGGAAGACACTTTGTCATAAATCCAGATCTCACGGCGTTTCTCATCGGTGGATACGATGTTGGGTGAACCCAGTATTTCGGCGACTTCCGAGCCAGACAGTCCCACTTTGATTTGGCTCTGGACTTTGCCAACCGTTAAATTGTTGGCGCTGGCATCTGGCCCGGCATTAACAGGATGATGCATGCATCCGCAGGCAAAGACCAGCAACACAACGCCACCCAAGACAACGTTCAGCAGATGTAAGTTCTTCATAAGATTTTTCCACAAAAAAGGTTACTAACATGGTTTTTATTTGTGGGGTAACGATACGATGACCGACAGACGAAATCAAGATGAAAGGTTCGTTTGTAACTTGGAGTGTCATCGCCGCTCCCAGCTACAAACGAACCTATATTTTTTCGTCGAAGCCGTAATCCGGCCACAAAAGTGCTTGCGTAGTGATGACGAAAACGGCCAAGCTTAACGGTCACGCTTCAGATTGCCTGTTATGTTCTCGGGAAATGAATGCAGCATCTCAATCGTAATCCTGCATCTGTTCCGCCGGGTGGCGGGTACGATCAAGATTGCGTCGAGCCAGGAATTACGACTTCCGTCAGGCTTGACGGGTATAGGGTTCATCACGGAGAATGCGTGCCCATGTGGTGCTCATCGAAAACGGGATTCAAGGTTCTGACGGGGGTAGGGGTTGCCGTTGTTCTTGTTCTGGCAGGGGTGGGAACGGTGTCAGCTTTTCGCTGGTGCCAAGGAGGATGGGCACGTTGCCATCAGGTTGAGGTCCCGTTGCCAGAACGGCTTACGGTCAGCAAACTGCCGGGCCCGCCGCGTACTATGGATCAGGCCGCTTTCATTCTGTCCGCCACGAATGCCCATCCAATGGCCGGCATGGATGATCTGCTCCAGGAGCGATGGTGCGATGTGGCCGGGAATTATTACTCGTCCGGGTTCATTTCCAGTTTCAGCTACGAACGTCCCTGTGCCCGTGATCCGCGTGTATTGGTACGGGTCGAGCCGAGCGCGAGCACTCTACGGGGCCGGATCGAGGCGCGGGGGCTGAAGCCGAATTTTGCCTATCAGATCAAGCTGAGGGGCCTGTTTGCTGATCGCGGCAGTTTCGAGGCGATCGGGCGGGCCGGCCGATGGCGTCTGCCGGGGCGCGGGACCAATTATACCGATCAGGACTATGAGGATTATGGGGAGAAAGCTTTGGTGGAAGCGTATCTGTTTTTCGATTACTTCGTCACGGATAGGCGGGGGAACGCAGTGCGTGAATTCGCTCTGGACAGTTCGCTCCACGTTCTCTGGAATGCTTCCCGCCAGGGGGGCACGCCGGCACAGCATGATATGCTCCGGGTCGTGGTGGTGCCGGATGATTCCACCGCCTATAGCCGGCCCAAGCACCGGGGCACCGTCGAATGGTTGTGGGCCGAACGGGAAATCCTCCGGTACGAGCATGCGGATCAAACGATTCGGCTGCCGCCGCGCAGGTATTCGGCTGAACTGGTTCTGACCGAGGAGAGTTTCCATTCCCGTGACAACGACGGCGGCTTCTGGGCAACCGTATACCGGTGCCCGATCACCTTCGCAGTCGTGCCGTCGGTGGCCGGGGTCACTGTGAGGCGTGGCTTCGCCATGACAAGTATCTCTGGGCCAATAAGTTGTGTGCGATTCTTGGCGGACAGGGAATTTGAATGAAATATCGACTAAGTGTAACCCGTTGATGATCAACGGGCGCGTTTCTGCGGTGCGGGGGAATCCATCTCCAATGTGAGAGGGTTTTTGATGCAAATCTTATTACTATCAGAGTAAGTAGATATTATTTAGATTTTCGCTGCTTCAGATTGCTGTCCCTGGTTTCTCTTTCTATCAGTAAATCCTGAGCCCGGCGCGGAAATACGGGCACGGATCCACCGAATCGTCTTGCAGGGGCTCATCGCCATCGCGACGTTCCAGTGATCGGCTGAAGGCGTACCCGGTTTCGGCGAAAAACTGGACTCCGGGGTTGAGGCTCCACCCGACTTCGAGTCCCGCACGCCAGGTTTCGAGAATAAGATTCGGCGACCGCTCCTGATCCCGGATATTCCAGTCACCCCCGGTGGGTTGTATCAGTGCCGTAAGGCTCCATGAACGGCTCGGGGTGTAGGTGATGCCCGGACGCGGCATCAGGATGCTGACGGCCCATTCGCGGGCCGGGGTCCATATCGTTCCGAGCGCCGGAAAAAAACGGGTTTCCCCGAAGGCCTGCCCATAATACAAGCCCCCCGCCCATCGCCATTCCGGCCCGGCCTGATAGGTTCCCAAGCCCAGAACGGTCAGGCGGAAATCCCCACTGCTGATTCGCTCCAAATCCGAAGCGAGGCCCGGTGTCACCATCAGGCTCCAGGTGAGATTGGAACTGCTGATCCGCTGTGCCTGCATGAGAATGCCTGCGTCATAAACGATGGCATCATGCCATTCCTCGGTTTCCTCGAAACGGAGTTCTGTCCGCCGGATCGTGCCGCCCAGCCTCAACTTGGTTTTGCCTTCGGAATCCCGCCACACGGGGATTGACCCCCTGGCGGCCTCCTGGTGGATGCGGAGAGACCCGTCCTGTCCCAGGGGTGTGGCTGGCATGAGAATCACCTCGCCTCCCAGCTTTTCCGGACGCTGGGCATAGGCCTGAAAGGCCAGAATCAGAAACGCCAGCATCGCTGGAAATCGGGAAGCCTGTTTGGTCATGCCTCGTACTGTCCTCAAAGTCATGCTTCACGTCAAGGCGAAGGACGAAGCGGAGATCAGGCAATCTGAATCATTGGCGTCCCACAGGACACCGGGTAAGGGACAAGTCGCTTTTTTTTGGGAGACCCTCACCCCAGCCCTCTCCCCTGAAAGGAGAGGGAGTAGAAAAATGGCTGGCGACAACGGTTGTTACCCAGTTGGAAAGGGGGCGTTCGCCGGCCTCCACCTTGGCCTAAAAGACGGGGTTTGCGGCTGACTGCGGTATTTGTGTAGGAGGCACAGTAGATATTCGCTGCTTCAGATTGTCCCTGGTTTCTTCTTGAAGCCGCTCAAAGCATGAGCAGTTTGGCGGTTACCATGAGGGTTGCGGTCAGGACGACCAGGGCAAAATACTGTCGCAGGCGCTTGCCGGTGGTCCGGTGCTGAAGCCAGGCGCCCAGGCGGGTCCCGAGGAAGGAGCCGCCGATGAGGCAGGCGGCCAGGGTCCAATTGATGTTGCCGGCACGGGCATGGGCGATGGTGGAGCACAGGCCCGTAATAAAGATGAGCATCGTGATGGTCCGGGTTGCCGCCTTGATTTCCTGGCCGACCAGATAGAACAACATGGGTATCATGACGACCCCGCCGCCGATGCCCATAAGCCCGCTGAGGCAACCCACAACAAGCCCAAGCACTATCAGCACAGGGCCGCTGAACGGGCCGTGGTGGATGGTGCGAAATTGAACCATCGGCGGAATCCGTAATCTGGCGAGCAGCCCCTGGGGGCGCTCGGATTCGTCTTCCCGCCCCCGTCGCAGCACAAAGTTGTCGACAAGCAACCAGGTCGTGATCAGTCCCAGGAATACTGCAAATGCCACGAGCAGGATGAAGTCCACGGCGGGAATGGATTTGCCGTTCACCGTCATAGTGCCCATGGCTTTCAGTTGCTTGACCAGGTGACTCCCGAACCAGACCCCGAACGGAATCCCGCTGCCCATCCACAAGGCAACTTTGAGGCCCAGCCACCGGCGGTCAATGTAGTGAAAAAGGCTGAAGCTGGACGCGCCCAGGACCTGGCAGGCACTCGTGCCCACGGCCAGGTTCATCGGCAACCCGAGAAAGATATTCAACACCGGAGTCAGGATAAACCCGCCGCCAGCCCCGAAGAAACCGGTGAGAATCCCCATCGAAAACCCCAGCAGCGCTCCACCGGCAAGCATCAAAGGAGAGAAAATCATCAAGACCCCTCCGGTTGGGGCTTTTCTTTATGGATAAGAACTAGCTTCTCTGGCTGTACGGATCCTCGCCCGCTGAGACGGATCTGAAACATCGTTTTCATGGCGGAGAAGATGCGTAAATCCGGAGTGAAAGGTCAAGAACGATCGCAAACCGGCGAAGATGGGTGCGTAGGTCGGGCGCCACGTCCTCAGCGATTCAGGCGCGGCAGCAGGTAGTCGAAATACCGGTCGAGCATCTCGGGCGGTATGTTGGCCGGCAGGTGGTTGCCCACCGCGAGAATTGCGCCTTTGCAGTGGGCTAGGGCGGCAAAGGTATGATCCACGCTGGCCTTCACCTGGTTCCAGTGGCCGAAGGTCAAATCCCGGCAATCCACGCAACTGCCCACGAGGCAGTGGCTGCTGCCGAACTTTTCAGCCATCCCGGCAAAGTCGTTGCAGGGTTCAAAAATGAAGCCATCGGCGCCGGCCGACGCGACATCCGTGGAGAATTCCTGGAAATTGCCGTCGGAGCAGAATAAGACCTTCTTGCCCGCCTGGTGGAGCGGTTTCCATAATTCCGCATAGCGGGGGATGAGCACCCGGCGATAGATGTCCGGGTGCATGAAGGCCCCGGCGGTCCAGACGAAATCGTCATGCTGGATGATGACCTCCACGCTGGTTTGCGCCCACGCCTTCATGTGGAACAGGGTGCGCTGGAAAAAGCTGTCAAACACCGGCTCCATCTTCGCCGGCTCGGCGCAGGCCTCCAGCAGCATGTCCCAGCCAAACGACTCGAGGGCGCCGGAAACAAGGGTTTTATAATACCCGCCGGTTGAGAGTTGACTGGGACAGGTTTCGCGTGACTGTTGAACCTGTTTCTCGTACGCCTGTACCTGATCCTCGAACGGGGGCAGGCCATACTCGGTAACGGCATCAAAGGCCCAGACCTCTTCGGCGCACTTGAAAGGACAAATCGCGGGCGCGGTTTGATCACTGCCGTCGGCGGCATAAGCGGCATGTCCCATGTCGGTGACACGCCCTGTTTTTTTCCAGTTGATCAATCCATCATCAGTGCTCCACAGGAAATCGAACTCAAACCGGTCATAGGCGCGGGGAATCAAGGTCTTATCGCTTTCAGGGAGACCCGTTTTCCGGGCGAGATAGGCTTTGTGATATTCCAGGCTGTATTCCGAGTGACCCCAGCGGGTGTTGTTTTTCAAGTTGATGTTATCCAGCGCGGTTTGTCGGCTCATCGATGACGTTCCTCCCTGAAAGTGTTCTGATATGCCCGCAAACATATCATGGGGACGGGAGGCGGAGGAATGGACAGAGGCGATGAGTTCATGTATATTTGTGACTTTCTTTTAAAGGAGGTTTTGTATCGACTCTCTATTTGCAACGATCAGGATTGAGTTGGCCGAGGCCCGGTTTGCCAATCTCGGCAAAGGGTGGAAGGGTTCGGATTACAGTGACAACCTGTCCCGGATCTACTGGATCGAGCGGGGGCGGGGGCGAGTGCACTATCGCGGGCGTGAGATTGTACTGCGCCCCGGGTTGCTCTACTTGATTCCGGCAGGTACGGTTTTCTCCTATGGCTGTGATGACCGGCTTGATCAGCATTGGGTTCACTTTTCGGCCACGCTATTTGATGGCACTCCGCTGTTTGACCTGGTGGATCCGGAGCGTGAGGTGACGCCGGATAATGTCAAGCAGACGGCGCTTTGGTTCAGGCGGCTCGAGGCGTTGATCCATACCCGTAGCCCCGGGGATGAGCTTGAGAAAACAGGCATTCTTTTCCTTCTCTTGGCGCCCTTCCTGGCATCTGTCAAACCCGAGATGATCGTGGCGCGACGAAAGGCCCGTCTCCGCTTCCGGGAAACGCTCGATTATATCGACGCGCACCTGTCGGAGCCATTAAGGATCCGTGATCTTGCGCAGGCCGCCCATCTTGAGCGGACGTACTTCTCGCGGGTGTTTCGCCAGTGCCTGGGCATCAAGCCGGTGGAATACATCATGCGGCGCCGGGTGGAGCGGGCCAAGACTTGTCTCTGGGGATCAGAAGACCCGCTGCGCGCCATTGCCGAATCGCTGGGATTCACGGATGCCTTTCATTTTTCCAAATGCTTCAAGCGGCTGACCGGCATGACGCCTAAGGATTTTCGCCAGTTGCGTCAGAATAGTCGAACCTGACCCTGATGGCCTAAAGCGTCGTTGACGAGTGGCGGTACCTGGTGGGCGGGACTTTCCTCTCCTGGGTGAAGACGCGGGTGAAATGGTTGCGGTCCCAGAAGCCGCAGGCCTCGGCAATCCGGTCGATACTTTCATTTGTGTTTCTCAGGTCTCGCCGGAGATGCAGGATGAATTTGATATCACGCTGCTTTCCCTCCGGGGGTTTCGCCACTACGCCATACCGGTGCCCGCGCTCCGGCGGAATACAAGCGGTGATACCCCCATCTTCATCTTGAACTGCTTGCTGAAATGATACGCATCACAATACCCGAGCTCATCAGCTATTTGCGAAACTTTTCTTGTGGTAAACAACAGTAGAGAGGAGGCCATCTCCAGCCTGGCACTCACCACAAACTCACCCGGAGTGACGCCGCGAACCTGCTTGAACAAGCGGATGAAATGATCCACTGAAACATGCAGCTTACCGGCCATATTCGCGATGGAGCCGTACCGGTCCGGACTTCGCCTTATTTCCCCGCACAATACATTGATTGCCTCGGCATGATGACTCACCACACTTATGACCGGTTTACCCGCAAGCTGAAAGAGTTCCTCCAGCAGGCACCGCATCCATAACCGCCCCACCTCGCTGAGGTTCCCGTCCTTCCTGCATGCACTCAAGGCACGCGAAAACAGGTCGCTCAAAAGCCTCGGCCGATCAAGTTTGATATGCAGTGGCCCGACAACCGGCACCCGATCCGAACGATCAACCACCGCCAATTCCGCCCACGAGACGATCAATGGATCCTGGGCATCATGCCGTCCACGCTTGTCCTCCGATGTCGGCATCAACAGGCAATCCCCGATTCCCACCTCATGCAAACGCCCCCCTTCAAGCAATTCGCCCCGACCCGCCAGCACCAGCCACAAAAAGCAGCCGACTTGACCACCTCGCCGTCCGGTGTAATCCCATCGCCAATCCGGCGAACAATACGTCGTCGCTATTTGTCTTATTTCCGATAGTTCAAAACCACTATTCACATCGATATAATACATGTAATTGTCGAGACTAGCCATTGTTTTCGATCCTCATTCGGATACCATCTCGCCTACATAACACATTTGGAGGCATGGCCATGACGCACAAAGAACGGGTACTTGCATCTCTCAACAACGAACCGGTCGATCAACTTCCCTGTGAAGACGGCATGTGGGGGGAAACCCACCAGCGCTATCTGGCTGAGGGCTCCATGCTCCTCAGCGAAGATGCCTGCCGCCATTTTGACATGAGCTGGCGCGCCGGCGGGTGGCTCAATTCCACCGGTGACTTGAATTTCAAAGAAAAGGTTCTGGAAGAAACCGACGACACCATCCTGAAACTTAACGGTAACGGCGCCACACTGCGCTGGTGGAAAGGAAAGGCCGGAACGCCGGAACATGTGGATTTCATTGTCAAGGAGCGCCCCCAGTGGGAAGAACTTATCAAGCCGCACCTGCTCAAAGTCGACCGGCGCCGGATTCCCTTCAGCGATTACCGATCAAACAAGGCGCTCGCCCAGGTGGAAAAGAGAGCTTTCTGCTGGGCAGGGGTTGCTCCATTTGAACAGATGCATCCCGTCTGCGGTCATGAGTATATGCTCATGGGCATGGCCCTCGACCCTGACTGGGTCAAGGACATGGTCGACACCTATACCGATTTCACGATCATGCATCTGGAAACCCTTTTCGCCGAAGAGGGTATCCCCGACTTTTTCTTTTTCTACGAGGACATGGGGTTCAAGGACAAACCTTTCATGTCGCCGGCCATGTACGCGGATATCGTCCAACCCGGCCATGCGAAACTCTTCGACTACGCCCACAGCAAGGGTTGCAAGGTGATGGTGCATTCCTGCGGATTCGTCGAACCGCTTGTCCCCGGACTTGTCGCCGCCGGCATGGATTGCCTGCAGGCCATGGAAGTGAAGGCCGGCATGCATATGCCCCGCATCGCGGAGCAGTTCGGCGGTAAGATTGCCTTCTGCGGCAACATCGATATCCGCAAACTCGAGGCCAACGACAAGGACGCGATCAAGGAAGAACTACACGCCAAAATCCGCCCCGTCCTCAAGGCAGGCTCCGGCTACCTCCTGCATACCGATCACTCCATCCCGCCAGGCGTCAACCATGACACGCTCAAGTGGTTCTTCGACTATGGCCGCACCGTCACAAAGTAGGACATAACTATGGACCACTGACGGATTTCTTCCTTTCCCCATCATTTGTCGCGTCCGGGACAACGGATAGGAGGAATTTTTGAGTGGTTTAGATGCGTCTGCCCTGAAAAGAATGGGTTGGACTGCCCGTCTGCCTGCCAATATAGTGTCAACAGCAGCGAATGGCATTGATAGTCGCAATGGCGGGTTACTTTCCAGTCATCGGAAAGGATTGTTTATGAAGTCTTTTTTGTGTCAGACTACCACAGAACTACCGGGAGACCAACTGTTCGAGCGTGCTCCCATCGGCTTGGCGGTCTTATCAGACAATACTGTCTTTATTCGGGTCAACTCTGCCTTCTGCCGGTTCTTGGGGTATTCAAATCAAGAACTGCTCGGCAAGACGGTTCGAGATGTTACCTATCCCGACGATTGGGCGACCAGCGCAAAACTCATTCGTAAATTTAGTTCGACCAGAAAGCCCCCCAAACCCTTCGAGAAGCGTTATCGACACAAGAACGGGCAGGCGGTGTGGGGCGAAGTAAGTCTGTTCGTGATCAGCGACGGCAAGCACAAGGCACACTACTGCACGATGGTACAAGTCGTCGACATCACTAAGCGCAAGGAGACGGAAGAGGCCCTGCGGTGGGCCAACAAGGCTTCCAGTAATACGGCAGATCAATTTCGGACACTTGCAGAAAATTCACCCGACATCATTGATCGGTTTGATCGTACGCTTCATCACCTCTACGTTAATCCCGCCGGTCTAAGACTCTTGGGTTTGCCCTCAGAAAAGGTTATCGGGAAGACAATCAGGGAGACCGGTCTTGCCGAACCTTTTAGCAGTCTGTGGGAAGGTCGAATCAGGAGGGTGTTTAGATCGGCTAAACCTATGGATGTGATCGATTCGTTTCCCTCGCCAACAGGTATCCAGATTTGTGAGTCACGATGTGTTCCTGAATTTAACACGAAGGAACGGATGGAAGCGGTATTGGTGATTACACGGAATGTCACCGAACACAAGAGAACGGAATCAGCACTTCAAAGAGCAAAGGATGAGCTTGAGCAAAAAGTCAAAGATCGCACGGCTCGACTCAGACAACTAACTAATCAACTGACGAAGGCTGAACACGACGAACGCCGTCGGATCGCCGACATTCTGCATGAGCAGCTTCAGCAACATCTCTGCGGGATAAAATTCCGGGCCTCTCACCTGAAGGAAGGAAGTTCGACGCCCGCCATGATCGATTCGGCGGATCGCTTGGTAAAAGAACTCGATGACGCCATTCAGATGACACGGACATTAACCACTGACTTGCATCCACCGGTTCTGAGTCATCTTGGAGTCCGAGATGCGATTGAATGGCTGGCGACTGACGTGAAGGAGAAGATGGGATTGTCCGTCACCGTCAGAACCGACAAACATGTTCCAATGATTTCGGGAGAGTTTAAGATGTTCGCCTTCGAGGCGGCTCGGGAGCTGTTATTGAATGTGGCCAAACACGCCAAGGTGAAGACGGCTGAGTTGAGACTGGGTTCTATGGCGAAAGGGATGGTTAGGCTTCAGGTCAAAGATACGGGTGTTGGTTTCAATCCGAAGCAAAGCAACGAGGATGGGAGCCATTTCGGGCTCTTCAGAATCAAAGAGCGAGCGGAGTCATTTGGAGGATGCTTTGAAATCTTCAGCCAGCCCAACAAGGGGACTTCCGTCTCGATTATTCTGCCATGCGCAGCAAATCGTTAGTGAACACGCAGGCTGAACGGTCGCCCCGCCGGCAGTCTCCTGAAGTTTTCTGTACATAGTGGTATGGTTTTTAAAAATGAGTGACACTATGCATGCCAGTTGGGAACATTTTGAGCATCAGGCGGATATCGGGGTTCGGGGTTATGGCGCCACGCTGGAGTCGGCCTTTGAGCAGGCGGGCCTGGCGCTGGTGGCGGTGATGGTGCCGTTGGAGCGGATCGCGCAAGTCATCAGGGTCGAGGTCCGCTGTGAGGCGCCCGATTGTGAACTGCTGTTAGTTGACTGGTTGAACAGCATCCTGCGGGAGATGTCGATACGCAAAATGGTGTTTTCCCGGTTTCGTGTGAGCATTCAGGGGCGGCAGTTAACCGGGGAATTATGGGGTGAGGCCATGGACAGCCCGCGACATGAGCCGTCCGTCGAGGTTAAGGCGGCAACCTATCATACACTGAAGGTGTGGCAGGAACTGCAGGGGAGGTGGGGGGCGCAGTGTGTGGTGGATGTGTGATGGCAGGAGGTCTTTATGAACATGGCAGGCTTGATCAAACGTTCAGATTGGGCATGGGAGATTCCCCGGACCGGAAGCATGCTGGTGCCCGGCATCCTGTATGCATCTGACACCCTGATCTCAGAATTGGACGATAAGGTTTCGGAGCAGTTGTCGAATGTGGCTTGCCTGCCTGGTATTGTGAAGGCGGCTTATGCCATGCCTGATGCCCATTGGGGGTATGGGTTTCCCATTGGCGGGGTGGCGGCTTTTGATCCCGCGGAAGGCGGGGTGATTTCCGCGGGAGGGGTGGGTTTCGATATCTCCTGCGGAGTCCGGACGATGGTGACGCCCTATCGCCACGGTGATCTGGAGGCCATCCGTGACAAGCTGGCGGATGCACTTTTCTATCATATCCCCGCGGGTGTGGGCAGTACCAGTCGGTTGTGTCTGAATGCGCGCGAAATGACGGCCATGCTGACCGGCGGCGCCGAGTGGGCGGTCGAGAAGGGGTACGGGCATGCGGCTGATGCGGCCCGCATCGAGAGTCATGGGCGGTGTGCGGATGCCGATCCGGCGGAAA
>JBAXDB010000063.1:0-14451 GCA_037141135.1 bacterium
CAGCTGGATCAATCGACTGGAGAATGCCCCGGAGCCCCCCCCGCACAGCGCCCTCCCGATCCACTAAAACCCCATTTGTCTCGAGGCAGGACAGAAATTCATCCAGGCTCCCGGCTCTGGCAACCGGCGAGCCCTGCCATCCCGCGATGAGCCCCAGCCCGCCTCCCAGTAGCAACACAAGCTGCAAACTCTGCCATCCGGCCTTCAATGACACCTCCGCTGATCCGTATCACTTCAGCTCTTTCTCAAAGCACTGAGCTCATTTTGAATGCGGTCGTTTCCCGCATTCACCTTTTCGATAAGCACATTTTTATGCACCACCAGTTTCTGCGCCAGATCCGGACGACCGAGGGCGAGAATCTGTACGGCCAGAATGGCGGCATTGACAGCACCAGCTTTACCCGTGGCAACGGTGGCCACGGGAACTCCCGCCGGCATCTGAACCGTCGACAGCAACGAATCCAGGCCATTCAGAAAGCCACTGGTGACCGGAATGCCGATCACGGGCAAGGTGGTGTGGGCGCAAATCACACCAGCCAGATGAGCGGCGCCTCCTGCGGCGGCAATAATCACCTTGAGACCGTTGCCGGACGCTTTGCGCGCGTAGGTGGCCGCAAGCTCCGGCGTCCGATGCGCCGACATGACGCGAACCTCACAGCCGACACCAAAGCCTGTCAAGGTCGTAAAGGTTTCCTGCAACAAGGGCCAGTCCGAATCACTGCCCATGACAATCGCCACTTCAGGTTTACTGTTTTGTATTGGTTTTCTCTTCATTGCAACTCCTTATCCCTTTTTGAATGCCTTGGCCGCAATATCCCGCCGGAACAGAGCGCCATTAAAACTGATCTTTTGCACCGCGACATAGGCCCGGTCCACCGCAGCCTTCAAATCATCCCCCAATGCCGTCACCCCCAATACCCGGCCGCCGGCAGTCAAGACCTCACCCTCCTGGATTCGTGTTCCCGCATGAAAAACAAACGTCTCCGCCAACTTGGCTGTGCCCTTCAGGCCGTCAATTTTTACGCCTTTCTGATAGGCCCCGGGATAGCCCCCGGCCGCCATCACTACGCAGACGCACGCCTCTGACTTGTACTGGATCATGTCAGGAGAAAGGGTGCCATCGATGCAGGCTTCGAGAGCCGGAATCAAATCGCCTTTGATCCGCGGCAGGATGACCTGGGTTTCAGGATCGCCAAACCGGCAATTGAATTCAAGAACCATGGGGCCCTTCTTCGTCATCATCAGGCCGGCAAACAACACTCCCTTGTAGGTGATGCCCCTGCGCTTCAGTTCGGCCAAAGTGCGGCCGAACACCTCGCGCTGAACTTCAGGCATCTGTTCTTCTTTGAGAACCGGCGCCGGAGAATACGCCCCCATCCCCCCCGTATTGGGGCCCTGATCACCATCGAACACACGCTTGTGGTCCTGCGCAGAGGCCAACAAGACGATATGCTCGCCGTCACTGAGAGCCAGGACGGACACTTCTTCGCCCTCAAGAAATTCTTCAACCAGAATACGCCGTCCCGCCTCCCCGAAGGCCCCTTCCACCAACGCTTCCTTGATGGCCCTTTCCGCCTCCTCGCGCGTGATACATACCGTGACCCCTTTTCCCGCCGCCAACCCTTCCGCCTTGATCACAATGGGGACACCGATGACGTTGACAAAATCGATGGCTTTTTGAGCATCCGTAAAGGTGCTTGACTGTGCCGCCGGCACTCCTGCGGCGACCATCACATCCTTGGCAAATACTTTACTGCCTTCCAACCGGGCCGCCGCCCGTGAGGGGCCAAACACGCGGATCCCCTGCGCCTCAAGCGCATCCGTCAGGCCCGCGCACAAGGGCGCTTCAGGCCCCACCACCACAAGATCGGGATGATGCTCCAGTGCCCATGCCACCAAGGCGGGAATATTATCGACCTCAATGGCAATATTCGTCGCCAATTCCGCTGTGCCCGCATTACCGGGAGCACAGAAAAGCACTGGACGACAGCTGTCATTCGCGAGCTTCCAAACCAGCGCGTGTTCACGCCCGCCGCCACCTACAACTAGAACTTTCATGGGGAGAAAGGATATCGGAAGCAGAGGAAGAGTCAACGTTTTCAGATGGCAAAATACAACTTTGCAGAATCCGGAATTCAGAGCCCGGAATCCAGAATCAAAATAATTCGCCTTGATCACATCCCTTGACAAGGGAGTGGAATTCCAGCCGGTCGTAAAACGGCCGCATTTTCGCAGGGTTCTCATGACGGACAACCAGAGCGTCCCACCCAGGAGAGCAATTCATGGAGGCATTCAATTTGACCAAAGCCATATTACGCTCAACCGTTTGCCGGGCGAGGATCAGGCGTTCACGAATTCGAACAGGCTCCACAGCATCAATCTCACGAAAAATTCCGTCCACGGTTCCAAATCTGGCCAGAAGTTTGGCGGCCGTCTTGGCCCCGACTCCGTCAACCCCGGAAATATTATCCGCCGTATCACCGGTCAAAGCCAGCCAATCCACAATTTGTTCGGGATAAACCCCTGTTTTTTCAAATACTTCGGGACGGCCGGCGGGTTTATCATCTTTACCCCATCCGATCATTACCGTCTTATATGACACCATCTGATAGAGATCCTTGTCACAGGTCGCCACAATGACTTCATCCGCCTCCGGTTCAGCCCACAGCACCAGGGAGGCGAGAATGTCATCGGCCTCCTCCTGATCCATGCGAATGAGGGGAATACCCGCACAGGCAAGAAATTCAACGATAGGGGTATATTGCACACGCAAGGCATCAGGCATCGGGGGGCGCTGCGCTTTATAGTCCGGCAGGAGATTGCGGCGGGCGGCGGGAATTCCCCCATCCCAGACCACGACAAGATGAGAGGGGCTGCGAACATCAATTAACTGATGAATCCCCCTCACAAAGCCATAAACAGCATTGGAAGGGAGCCCCTCGCGGGTGGTCAAGTCTTTGATCCCGAAAAAAGACCTGTAGAACAGCTGCGTTCCATCAACCAACAGCAGCCGTCTATTGATCATACGCAGCCTTATCGCGCAGCGGAAGGAGCCAAGGCGCTGGGAGCAACCGATGTTTCAGTCGCCTGACTTCGGATCAGATGCCCGGCAGGATCAACCAATTTCGCAGTAACGAAAATCAACAGGTTCCGCTTGACGCTTTTCTCTGACTTGGACCGGAACAATGCTCCGATGAACGGAATATCACCAAGCACAGGAATCTTGTCATTCACCTTATCCACCGATTCGGTGATCAAGCCACCCATCGCCACGGTGGCTCCGTCATAAATCGAGATCTTGGTCTCAATCGCACGAACCTGGAAAAACGGCTGCGGCATGTTCAAAATCTGCTCGGAGCCATCGGCACGCCGCACGGTTGAACCATACTGATACCAGATGGGCTCCGTCACGACTTTCGGTTTCATGGTCAGGCTGATCATATTCCCGTCCTGACTGACTTCGGGTGTCACCTCCAAAATCACGCCGACCTCACGGGTCGCGAAATCCTGCGGAACAACGGTGGTCTCCTGAATCACATTAGCGTTGTTATTTCCGCCTCCACCGTTCTGGCCAATCTGCCCGCCTTGAACCTCAAACGTCGTGGGATATATGTACTCGGTAACAACCTTGATCAACGCCGCTTCACCGGACCGCGCTGTCACTTTGGGGGCCGAAAGCAGATCTGCATTCCCGTTTTGTTCCAGAGCATGGAGGATGGCCGTAAGATCAGGATTGGTTAAAACCCCTGCAATGGAGGCAATGCCGCCCAAAGTGCCCTTCCCGCCGCTCATACCCGTTATCTTACCGTTATCAGTACCCAGGAAGTTAAGTCCCTTGGTGAATCCACCGTCAGCGCTATTGGCATTCATCTGAATCCGCTGATTCGAAGTCATGGGCGCATAGGGATTGCTGTTGTTTTTCATCAACATTTCCCAGTTGTCGGTCAGCAACCATTCCAGACCGGCTTCGTACAAGTCAGTCTCGTTGACCTCAACAAACTTGGCCTCAATCTCAACCTGCATGGGCACGACATTCAACTCGCTCAGGAGTTTTTCGAATATGAGCAGATTGTCAGCCGTATTCGCGACAATGACTTTTCCAATACCGGGGTTATAGTTGATGGATGAGCCCTTCGGGAATTTCATGCCCATCTGCTCGAAGTTAGACTTGATATCGCCAACCGTCTCAGTACCGCCAGCAGCATCAAGTCCTAGTTTTTCACGACCACCTACCGAGGTAACCGAAGGCATGGCACTACTGGTCAGTTTGACACGCTCGATGAAGGTGGGTTCAACAGGATACATGCGCATTTCAATGGTGGCCGGATCCCAATCGAAGGGGATAATCATCACCACATCGCCATCCACACGCCATTTCAGGCCTGACACACTGGTAATGATTTTAAGGGCATTGTAAAGCGTGATATATCGGGCTGAGAACGTCACTTCAGGGACGCCTGCGGCCGCTCCGCCTGCGCCAGCCGCAGGAGCGCCAAACGGATCATCAGCAGCCGGTTTAGGCGCAGCAGTCACTGACGCTCCCCCGGGGTTAAGATTGAGAATGATGTTAACACCCTTCTTGGATTCATCGATCGCGGATTTGTCACAATCACGGCTGCGTTTATTGAGAAAATCGACCACGTCATGCATATTCGCCTGACGGAATTCCACTTCGTCAATGATGATTTTCTTCATCTTCTCTTCTATAAACGAAACAGACTGGGTATTCGTTGGAGAAGCGGCCTGGGGACGCCCTTTAATGACCTTGTATTTTGAATTCCAAGTATCCCTCACATCCGCCGTCATTTTGCGGGCCGTGGCATCACGTTCAACAGACTTATTGCCGTACTCGCGGTCACCCAGCACCTTCAAATACCGCATGGCTTCCCGGTTATCCGGCTCGACGGCCAGCACAGACTCAAAACGGCGGCGCGCTTCAGAATAATCACGACCGGCCATTGACTCCCGGCCCATGCGCAATTGCTTTTCAACTTCAGGATCATTCTGAGCGCCCTTCACCTCGGCGACCTCGGGAACAACCGATGTCCGCGTACTGATCTTCGCAACAAGTTTTTTCAATGCCATGTTATTCGGGCGGACCTTCAAAAATTCCTCCCCCTTGGTTGTGGCTTCCGCATCCTTGCCATCCTTGACCAGGCTGCGGACTATCTCATAGTCACACTCCGGCAGGCGTTGATTGGCGCGATTGCGCATAGCCATGGAGCGCTCGATCACAGGCAGCCTGCTGAGAGCGAGCTTATAGGACTCAGATGCGGCTGAATAATCACTCATTTTCCAAGCCTGATCGCCAGCTTCCATCGCTTTAATTCCGTCAATCTCACGGGACTTGCGGCGGACCTCCTCCTGTTGGGAGACAGCCATCGAAAGTTTAACCCGCTCTTCAGGACTGGCTGCCTTTATGGCCGTTTCCAGCGCTTGTTTTGTAGCTGCATCCGGAGCAGCGATTTCAGCCTGAGCCGGGACCATTTCGGCAGGAGCCTCCACAGCCGGCGGCGCAGCGGGAGCGGCCTCGACGGGAGCCACAGCGGGAGGGGCCTCTTTGGCCGCAACAGGCTTGTCGGCCGGCATTAATTCTTCAATCACGGGGATTTGCATCGCGGGCGGAGCTTCCGGAACGGCTGCCGCAGGGACTTCGGTCGGCGCCGCGGCGGCAGGGGCCTCTTTGGCCGCAACCGGCTTTTCGACCGGCATTAATTCTTCAATCACGGGGATTTGCATCGCGGGAGGGGCTTCTGGAACGGCTGCCGCAGGAACTTCGGCCGGCGCCACAGCGGGAAGGGCCTCTTTGGCCGCAACCGGCTTTTCGACCGGCATTAATTCTTCAATCACGGGGATTTGCACTGCGGGAGGGGCTTCCGGAACGGCTGCCGCAGGGACTTCGGCCGGCGCCGCGGCGGCAGGGGCCTCAACCTTGGGGGCTTGGGCAGGAACAAGTTCTTCAATCATGGGGGCAGCCACAACCTCTTTGGGCGCTTCGACCGGCTTCGCCAGTTCAGGCACGTTGGTGCCGGCAACAGAAATGACTTCCGGCTTAAGTTCGCCGGGGACAGCCTCTGTCGCCTGGGAAAAAGCCGTGGTACTGATAACAGCTCCGCCTGTGAGAATTAAACCGATACGGAGCATGTGCAGAAATTTCATATAGCGTTCTCCTTGAATTATTACCACAGCCTTGAAAATTTTATAAGTTAGGTTTTGACAAAGGCTGCTCTCCGCCTGTTGCCTGCCGCTCAATCCAAACTTCCACGTTTCGCAAAGGGTCGTTTATTAGTACACGACTACCCTGCATGTCAACTTTTTTAACCCTGTACTGGGCCCCCTTAAACTCAAAATCCACATCCGGCTTCACCGTCAAGAACGATCCGTCAAGCAGCGATACCAACTTAACCTCATAATCATCACGGGGTACTTGCTGCCCTTTTATGAGGGGGATTTGCTTCCCATTCCGCTCCAGTGTCAGAGTAGGTCCCTCGGCCGCCTTCTCATCGTATTTTTCCAGCTTAAAGCCCTCAGCATCCTCTCCCAGGCTCTTATAGAATGTTCTCCCGTTGGCACGCAGATTAATCTGGAATATCAGCTTTCCTCCAGCCCGGTTGACCCCCTTGAAAATCATCTGGAAAGGCATCGGCTTGATTGAGGCAACGCGGACTTTTGCCAGATAAGGAGGGTGGCTCGCGGGATCCCGGGGATCCGTATTCCAATCAAATTCCTCCTTGGAAGAAAATCCGTCATTATCGTGGTCAACAGCTATTTCTTCAGGGTTCATGGCGAAAAGATTATACTTCTTTTCCCATTCATCCGGAATTGCATTGCCGTTGGCGTCAACCACATTGGTTTTGTCGGGAGGTTGTTCAACGCCACAGGCCTTGAACGTGCAGTTTGTCGCCACATAAAGGATGGGCCGCTCACAGGCCACACAACGGACTCTCAACTCCGGCGTAAGGAGCAGGACCTGCCTCCACTCCTCTACCTGTAAGGGATTTTCGATCGCCCGCAAAGCATTTCGGAAAACAGTTTTGTCCGCAGGCTCGGCGCTCTCGAATTTAGGTGTCAGGCCAGCGAGTTTCCGATCGAAATCGTGTTGTGCCATTTTCTGAATTTTCGCCTGAACCGCAAGGAATACCAAAGCAGCCAATAACGCCACCAGCACAACCGCGGCGATCAGCCGGTCATAATTTTTACGGAAGAAAGAGTTTACGCCGGACCCTGTCATTTTACACCCTCCAGCTTCTTTGCCGGCGCTTTGATTTGAGGTTTCACAAACTGATACACCTCTAATTCAAGCTTGACGTTCAGCAGTGCATCCCGCCCGCACACAATTCGCCCATCTCGCGATTTCACCGTTTCCTTGGCGCCCGTTCCACCAGGCGATTCGCTTGATTTAGAGGCCAGGGACTCAGCCTCTTTCCGGTCAAACACCTTCTCATCGCCATTGATTTCCATACGGGTCACAACCACAAACATCGGGCTGCTGGACAGGCCGTTCAACACTTTCATCAAGGCACTTTCACGCGCTGAAAACTGGAGCACAAAACGCCAGCAGCCATACAGCTGCCCTGCAGGTATCAGGCCGGCTGTCGCATCGGCGGTGTTTTTGAGAATAATATCCGATCCCTCTTTTGCAGGAGCTAAAACGCTTACGGGCTTTGCGGCCGCCACAACCGAACTCGCGTCCGACTCAAATTCCTGGCGGAAAATCCCGGCGATAGCACTGACCTTTGAGGCATACAAAATGTCACATAATGTCTCAACAATTTTCAACTGCTGGGTAAGACGCGGCACATCCTGAATCGAAGGCAAATCCCCCTTCATGTGTCGCCCGAACCCGAAATCAAAAGCCTTATCCACTTTCACAGCTGTGCCGGCGCGGGCCAATAGCGAATTCCGGGTCTCCCAGAACTGGGTGATACATTTCGCGGGACTCTGAGCCACCGGCTCCACTTGTCCTGCGCCAAGGGCCTGTTGCAGCCCGAACAAGTCATTCCCGATGCTTTTAATATTCTCCCGCTCAATCCGGAGATTTCCGCCCGAAGGGAAAGGATTTTGGTCATAGAGCGAGGTCAAGGTTTCGCTGGCACTTTGCAGATTTGTTTCGACCTCCTGCAACTGTATAAAACCGCGAACCAGAAGCGTCGCCGCCCCCACGAGAAGCAAAGCCAGGATACTTGCCACAATGATAATCAGAAGTTTGCGCCGAGACTGCATAGATTACGGATTCCTCTGGCCGCTGGTTTTGCCGCCTTGATTCTTGCTGATGCCGCTTTTTTCCTCGGGCGTCTGCGATGCCGCCTTCGCAACCGGAGCCGGGGCATTTCTCAACCCGATCTCCACCGAAAATTCCGTGGCGTAATCCGTACTTTCAACCGGCTTGATCCGCTTGATCTGGAGATCCTCCGTGAAATAGCCGATCCCCTTCAATTTCGCCACATATTCAGTGATGGCCTGATTGTTGACCTCATCCGTAAAGGCCATCCCCTTAAGTTCGAACTTTGCCGGCGTTTTTTCATCTTTCGCGGGTAACAACCGGACAGAGGTCAGCCACATGCCGGGCGTCAAACGCTGATGCAAATCGTCCAGAATCGTCAGCCATCGAACCCGGCTTTGCACCAAGGAGCCCAAATCCGTCGCACGGGCATACAACTGGGCCTTCTGCTTTGCCAGTTGTCCCAGTGTCGTATTGGGGGTGGACAGAGCATCAATTCGAGACTGGACCTTTAACAACCGCTCCTGCGCCATGCCCTTCATCTGGTACAAGAACAAGCCGAACACAAGAACAATAAATACGAGCCCGACCGCCGCCAAGCCGAAGAAAGGCATGCGCCGCTGCAATACCCGGCGGGCAGCCAGTTCATGAGGCAGAAGATTGATTTCTACCGGGCAAGACAACGTGCGACGAAGCCCCAACCCGACCACTTCGCCCAGAAGATGCATATCTTCCGCTACTTTGTCAGAGGGGATGCCGGAACTGACCGCCACATTGCGGAACGGATTCAGGAAATCCACCTCAA
This sequence comes from bacterium, assembly GCA_037141135.1. GTDB lineage: Bacteria > Verrucomicrobiota > Kiritimatiellia > CAIKKV01 > CAITUY01 > JAABPW01. The sequence continues at coordinate 9,027 of JBAXDB010000063.1, forward strand.
TCTTCAATTTATCCTTGAGAAAAACATTGGCCTGTGGAATCACCGAACACCCGCCGGTCAACAGCACCATTTCAGGCTGAGCGCCCCCCTGCTGGCTGCGATAGAAATTAATGGTGCGGATAACTTCGGCGTGCAATCGCGTCATGATATTGCGGGCAATCTTCGAGGTGCGATCCGCCACCCCGACCTCATGCCCCTCATAAACGCCCCCGAACCCGACAAAGGCATGCGCAATCTTCAGCTGTTCGGCCTCCTCAAATGACAGCTCGAATTCCTTCATGACATCACGGGTAATCGCCATACCCGCCACCGGAATGCTGCGGCTGAAGATTTTAGTTCCCTCAACAAACACCACATTCGTGGAGCGCGCCCCCATGTCAAGAATCATGGTGCAACCGGGCAGATCTGAATAATTATATCGAACCGTGTTATAAAGGGCGAGCGGAGAAACATCCACCAATATCGGCTCCAGTCCCGCCGCCTCCACACAATCCGTAATATTTTTGACGAAGTCGCCCTTAACCGCCACCAGCAGAACGCTCAATTCGCCAGAATCCTGACCAATTAACTGGTAATCCCAAACCACCTCGTCAATAGGGAAGGGCACATTCTGTTGCGCCTCATATTTCACGATCTGCGGAATTTTATCAGGGGTTACAGGCGGCAACTTGACATAACGCGGAAACACCATCTGGCCCGACACCGAAACACTCACCGGGCCTGGTCGGATATTGCTCGCCCGCATAGCGTCCCGGATTCCTGATACAATATACGCCGAGACATCCGTTGTATTTTCAGGGTCGATCCCCAAGGGAGAGACAGCATAATTCACTAATTCGAGGTTTTGCGACCCCATAACCTTGAATTCAGCCAGAACAATCTTGCTGTTTCCAATATCTAACGTCAAAATCCGATCGGATCCGAACATAACTAGCTTCCTACTTGAGAGCCTCGTAATCATCAAAATTGATTAATGCAAACGGAGTCTTGGATTTATCCAGGATATACCCCTCTTTGGGTGACAAATTAGGATTTTTCCACCACTCCAAAGGCAGGGGCTTGCTTGGCCCCAGACGGCCCTCAGCCAGAACGCTGACCGTTTCCCCCTTGATTTTTGCCTCTACCGCGACGCCCACAATTTCGCCATATCGGGCGAACGCCGCCGGCCGCACATACGCAACCCCCAGATGAGCACGTCCACGGGCCACATCCACATAGGTTACAGCACCTTTAAGCAGCACAAATTCCGTGGCGGTCTTGCCGCGCAGGAGGACATAGTACTGAAAAGAGACTTCATCAAGCCACTCCGGATCCGTATCATATTGAACGCCCAATTCAGCCCATTGACTTAAAGCCGCTCGTCTGGACACGCCGGGATTGGGATTTTTGACTAAAGCCTTGGTGCCATAACCGGTCAACTCGCGCACCTTTAAGGGGGTCCGGCTATCCGCTTCATGCACCCGCACCTGGGCCATTCCCGTTGCCGTCCCAAGCGCCAGTATGAGCGCCGCACATAACGCCATTTTCTCAACCGCAAAATCGTTTTTCATCAGACTGCTCCTTGCGTCACCGACCGGTTCGGATTAAGTCATCATTTACGGCAGTATAGAGCGCATTAGAGTAACGTCAAAACAAAAAGCAAAAATCATTTCTTCTTGATTTCCGGACATTACAGAGTTAATTGAAGACAAGTGCAGGCTGAATAATGTTTCGAAAGGCTTTTACGGGATGCAAACCATTCACGAAAACTCTAAGAATCTCCAGGAACTCCGCAACGGGGAACTTTGCGACGCCATCTCCGCCCTGCAGCAAGAAATCAACCAGAACGAAATCGCCGCGCAACAACTCCGGGAGGCCGAGGAGCGCTATCGGATTATTTTTGAACAAGTCATGGACGCCATCGTTCTGATTGACCCTGTTTCAGCCGCTTTTCTGCAATTCAACAGTCAGGCCTGCCGCCAACTCGGCTATACACCGGAGGAATTCAGCCATTTGACTCTGTTCGATATCGAAGCCCAGAAAAGCCGCGATCAAATTACGGCCCAGCTCGGGCGAATTCAGGAACATGGTGCTGAAACGTTTGAGACGCTTCACAGGACTCAAACTGGCAAGTTCTGCAACGTTCTTGTCAGCGCACGCCCCATCCTGATTGGCGAAATAAAACTTCTGTTAACAATTTTTCACGATTTTACCGCTCGCAAGCAGATGGAGGACGAACTCCGGGCCGCCGTCATCAATCTCGAAAAGCACAGTCAGGCAAAATCGGAATTTGTGGCCAACGTCTCGCATGAACTTAAAACCCCCATCACGTCCATGATGTACGGTGTTCGAAACCTGCTTAAAGGGATCGCCGGCCCCCTGCCGGAGCATGCCATCCGCTACCTGAAACTTTTCGACACCGAATGTCAGCGACTCGTCGCCACCATCAACGATATTCTTGATCTTAGCAAACTCGACAATCAAAGCCTGATCTTGTCACCGATCACGGCCCCTCTCAAACACCTGGTTTCGCGTTGCATCGAAACCTTCCGACCCCAGACCGAGGCCGCACAGATTTCAATCATACAGGTTGTTGACCCCGCCTGCCTTTTCATCCGCTGCGATACGGGCATGATCCAGCGCGTCCTTTGCAACATTCTCGGCAATGCCGTCAAATTCACCCCCAGAGGCGGCACCGTACGCGTGGAGGTGTCACCGGACCCGGAGAAGGAGCAGTTCGCCCGAATCACCGTGTCGGACACCGGCATCGGCATCCCACCCGAGGCCATGGCCCACATTACGGAACGTTATTTCAGGGCCAACAACCACGCGACCGGATCAGGGCTTGGCCTCGCCATTTCGAAGGATATCGTGATGCTCCATGGCGGCAAACTCAACGTCATCAGTCCTCCTCCGGGTCAAGTTAAGGGCACAGCAATATCCATCACGCTCCCCCTCGCCGAACCTCCCGTCATCCTCATCGCTGACGACGATCCGTCCATCCTATTGCTCCTGCGGCATCATCTCACCAATCAGGGCTATGGGGTTATTTCCGCCCAAAGCGGACAAGAGGCCATCCTTATGGCCGAGGCCAATCATCCCAGCCTCGTCCTGCTCGATCTGATTCTGGAGGATATTCACGGAACCACAGTCATATTGGCACTCAAGAGTTCACGCACCATCCCGTATACGCCCATCATCGCCGTAACCGGGGCAACGCTTGATGAGGGCACCACCGATATTCTGACCCGCTTCGCGATCCCCACCGTCGCCAAACCCTGGAAAATCGGAGAGTTGATGGATACGATTGAAACAGCCCTTCTTGGCATGACAGCGTTTCAAGCAACACACTACAAGGAGATCCCGCCATGACCCCCGAGTGTATTCTACTGATAGATGATGAGCCCACCCTGCAACTCACCGTAGGCGATCAATTACGCATGGAGGGGTACGAAGTGATGAGCGCCACCACGGGCGATGAGGCGCTTCAGATCCTGCGTCAGAAACCACCCGATCTCATCATTCTGGACATCAGCATGCCGGGGATGTCAGGCTTGACGCTGCTAAAAAAATTATCAAGTCCCGACGGAAAGCCCCGTTATCCAATCCTGATTTTTACCGCCCGTGACAATATGGCGCCCTTCTTCAACACCATGAACGTCGAGGGATTCCTGGCAAAAACCAGCGATCCCTCGCTCCTCATGTCGGAGGTGAAGCGGATACTGTTGAAAACAAAGAAAACGATTCCAGCGAGCACGCCCTCTGCCCCGGGCAAGAAAAAAACGGTCCTCATTCTTGAAGATGAACCGCTCTTGAACAAGCGGCTGGAAAACTCTTTTATCGCAGCAGGCTACGATGCCATCGCCATACTGGATCACCGCCTCCTGGGGGAAACGATTGCGGCTCGCGCCCCGGCCATTATCCTTCTAAAAGCTGTTCTCTCCGGGACCACCGGCAATGTCATTGCTGCCGCCCTGGTTGATTTTCCGAAAGCCAGGGGAATCCCCATCATCCTGTTTGATGGCAGCGGCGTTTACAAACGAGGCGATAAATTCATTAATGTCGACCGGTTTGTGGAGTCAAACGCCCCCGCCGATCTGCTGAAAACTGTCGCGGGAATGATTGGGTGACCTGGCGCTCAGAATAAAAAAAGCCCGCCTTTCAGCGGGCTTCTCTTCATTCACGAACCGGTTCAGGGCGCTTATTGAGCGTCCATCATCGGCATTTCCGGAGTCTGCTTCAAAACGTCAGACTGGATGATCTTGGTTTCCTTCTTAAGTCTCTCGATCAATTTTTCAAAGACTTCCATCTGCTGCTTCTGCTTAAGATGTTCCGCAAGCTTGGGCTTCACTTCTTCCAGCGAATGCGTCTTGGCCGCCTGGTGTTCCATCACCTGAATGATATGATACCCGAACTGCGTCTCCACCACAGGACCGATCGCATTGGTAGCCTGGCTGAAGGCCGCCTCTTCAAACTCCTTGACCATCTGTCCACGGGGGAAAGAGCCAAGATCACCCCCGCGTTCTTTGCTGGGGCAATCGGAATTCGCCAAGGCAAGCTTGGCAAAATCACCACCCTCCACCAACTGCTTGCGGATATCTTCAATCTTGGCCTTCTTGTCCGCTTTCGCCTTGGCATCTTCCGTGGCGTCAACCTTGATCAGGATATGGCGCGCCTGCACCGTCTCAGGCTGCAGAAAACGCTCCTTTTGCTCATTATAAAACTTGGCAACTTCTTCATCGGAAACAACATTGTTCGTAGGCACTTCCGCCCGCAACAGCATATCGATGCGGAGCTTGGCGGTCAGGTCAGAACGAAGTTGAGCCATCGTCATGCCCTCAGCCTTAATAATGTCCTCCAGCACCTTCCCTTCTGGCAGGCGGGTCTTGATCATGGCCAATTCGACATCCACATCTTTGTCCGATACTGTGAATTTGCGTTTATCCGCCTCCTGGCTCAACAGCGTGCGCACAATAAATCCCTGTACAGCCTGCTGACGGAAACGGCCCATCAGCGCATCCATCTGGGCGGGCGGGATCTGATCAGCCTTTGAACCCAACATGGCCATCACCTGACGGTCCGCTTCGGCCACCGTCAATTTAGTCCCACCAACATCAACCAGTACCAGGGCGGGATCCAGCGGAGGAACCGCAGGCTTTTCGCCCTGACGCTTGATTTCAAGCGCCGCTTTCTCGGCCTTGGGAGTCGTCGCTTTGCCCCCCTCATTGGCCTTCTTGTTACAGCTTGAGCTCAACGCCATTACAACCCCGCCGCATACAGCAATTGCCATCACATTTTTGATTACTTTTTGTACTTTCATAAAACCCAATTCTCCTTATTTAAACTCTCTGCGCCGCACCTTTGCTTATACTCAAACCCTAGCAAGACATAGTGGCGGGAGTGGGAGTTGAACCCACGACCAAAGGCTTATGAGTCCTCTGCTCTA
>JBAXDB010000064.1:0-14009 GCA_037141135.1 bacterium
TGGCGGGGACGACGGGGCTCGAACCCGCGACCTCTGCCGTGACAGGGCAGCGCTCTAACCAATTGAGCTACGTCCCCCCTTCAAAACAGGTGCGCATACTGTCGAAACTCTTCCTTGAATTCAAGGAAAAAGGAAAAAACTTTTCAACGCGGCCAGATCAGAAATCCGGCCACGACAATGGCCAGGGCGATCCGGTAGTAGCCGAAGACCGACAAAGGATGTTTTTGAAGATAGCTCACGAGCCATTTCACAGCGAGGGCGGCCGACACCATGGCGGTTACCATGCCTGTCAGCGGGGCTTGCCAGCCATAGATGGAGAGAATGTCGCCGCCATATTTCAAAGTATCCAATGCCGTCGCCGCGCTTAATGTGAGCAAGCCGAGAAGAAAACTGAACTCCACCGCAGCCGTCAGGGAAAGACCCGCCCAGAGGCCTCCCAGTATTGTGGCGAGACTGCGGCTGACGCCGGGCCACATTGCCAGAATCTGAACCGTTCCGATCAGTAACGCCATCTTCCAGGTGAGTTCGGACAGGGACTTAGTCGACCGGTTTTGGCCGTTTGACTTCCGCCGTTTCCATTCGATGAAGAGAATGGCCAGGCCACCCACCAGCCACGCGGCCACCACGGGCCACAGGCCCATTTCCCCCCCTCCGAAAAGGTGCTTTTTAATCCATTTTTCGAGGGTCAGGCCTGCGATTACCGCTGGCAGAAAAGCGGTGATCACATTGATTCCCAGCCGCAGCCCTTCGGGATTCCGCCCGATTAAGCCTTCGGCGATCCCCCGCAGCCTGCGGAAATAAAGGCCTGCGACAGCCAGGATGGCACCCGCTTGAATACAGATGGCGTACGCCTCGGTGGCATCCTTGGTGGAGGCGGTCTGGCCCAGGTTCATGAGCTTCATGGTGAGGAGTAGATGCCCAGTTGAACTTACTGGCAGATATTCGGTGACCCCCTCCACAATCCCTAGAATCGCGGCTTGAAGTATGTCCATAACGCCCGGACCTTTACATGATTTTGAGTTTGGGCAGATCCTGAATATCCACAGCGCCCACGAGTTTGTTCTGTGCGTCAACCACCAGCAGATCATCAATATTGTGTTGCTCGAAGAGTTGCAGCACATCCACGGCCAGGCCATCCGCCTTGACCATGATGGGATTGCGGGTCATGAGCGCCGAAACCGGCATATTGACAATGTCCGGATAGTGGGGCAGATGACGGCGGAGATCGCCGTCGGTGAAAATCCCAAGCACGCGCCCGGTTTTGTCCAGTACGCCCGCCGAACCGCTGCGTCCCTTGGTCATGGCCAGAATGACATCCTTGATTTTGGCATTTGAGGGAACGGAGGCCACGCGGTTTCCTTTGCGCATGATGTCCGACACACGGAGCAGGAGGGTGCGCCCGATCGCGCCGGCCGGATGGCGCTGGGCATAGTCTTCAAGTTTGAAGCCGCGCGCATTCAGTAATACCATGGCCAGGGCATCTCCCACCGCTAACGTCGCAGTGGTGCTGGTGGTGGGCGCCATGTTGAAAGGGCAGGCTTCCCGGTCGACCGCCACAGAGATGACTTCATCGCTCAATTTGGCCATCGAACTGTAGGGTTTGCCGGTCAGGGAGATCACTTTGATGGAGAAGCGGCGGACCAGTGGAAGCAGGTTCAGGATCTCCTCAGATTCCCCGCTATAGCTGAGCGCGAGCAGGATATCGGCCGGCGCCAGAATGCCAAGGTCTCCATGCATGGCCTGAATGGGGTTCAGGAAGACGCTGGTGGTTCCTGTACTGGCCAGCGTGGCGGAAATCTTTTCGCCAATATGGAGGTTTTTGCCCACCCCGGTCACCACCACCTTGCCGCCCGCCTGCGTGGCCTGAATGATCATTTCGACGGCTTTGGTAAAGCCGGAGTCCAGGTCACGGAGAACCTTTTGCAGGCCTTCAATTTCCATTTGAATGACAGCCCGTCCGCGTTGGATGGAATCTGTCCCTTTCCGGGGCTGGGAGGGTCGTGACTTTTTCTGGGAGGAGGAATGGGTTTTCATAAGTTTCAATCCGGACGTCGCAGGGTGATCATTCGATCAGTTCTGCAGAATGGCATCGGCAATGGCCGTCCCCATTTCTGCTGTTCCAACCACGGTTTGGGACGGACCCGTGGCGATATCCCGGGTCCGGATGCCCTGGGCCAGGACGTCCTCCACGGCTTGTTCAATGGCCTTGGCCGCTTCCTCGCGATGGAGCGAGTGGCGGAGGAGCAGGGCGGCGGAAAGGATTTGAGCGATCGGGTTGGCAATGCCTTTCCCGGCGATATCAGGAGCGGAGCCGCCTGCAGGTTCATACAGGCCGAATCCGGTTTCGTTCAGGCTGGCGGAGGGCAGCATGCCCAGGGAGCCGGACAGCATGGCGCATTCATCGCTGATTATGTCGCCAAACATATTCGGGCAAAGCATGACATCGAACTGCTGGGGGGCGCGTACCAACTGCATGGCGGCGTTGTCGACATACATGTGCTGGAGGGCAACATCGGGGTAGGATAGGCCGATGCCTGTGACAACTTCACGCCAGAGCACCATGGTGGTCAAAACATTGGCTTTGTCGATAGAGGTGACACGTTTACGGCGCTGGCGAGCCATATCAAAGGCCATCCGGCTCACGCGCTCGATTTCGTGGCGGGTATAGGCCATGGTATCAAAGGCCCGCTCACCGGGACCGGATCCTTCCCGGCCTTTTGGTTGACCGAAATAGACGTCCCCCGTCAGTTCCCGTACGCACAGAATGTCAAAACCGGCAGGACACAAGTCCGGGCGGATTGGAGAGCAGGGCAGCATGGAGGTGGGCAGTTTGGCCGGACGCAGGTTACAGAAGAGGCCGAAATGTTTGCGCAGCGGCAGTAGCGCACCCCGTTCTGGTTGTTGGGCTGGCGGCAGCTTCTCCCATTTCGGCCCCCCAACGGAGCCGAATAGAATGGCCTTGCTGGCTTCACAGGTATTAAGAGTGCTTTCAGGGAGGGCGTTGCCGTGTCGGTCAATGGCCGCGCCGCCAACATCGGCATGGGTGAATTTAAGGTTGAAATCAAACCGCTTCTGGACCGCACCAAGAACCTTGAGCCCCTGTTCCATGACTTCCGGGCCAATGCCATCGCCGCTTAATACTGCAATTTGGATCGTGTTACTCATAAGGTTGGTGATGATGCCGAGAGCGGGTGAGGGTGTCAAGCCAGAGGTCACTGGCCATTATGAAACAAATCTTTGAATAATGGGGCCCATATCGTTTTTTACATACTGATTCCAGGCAGCCTGCATGGGGGGCCAGGGGGCCAGAAGTTCCGAGGAACTTATATAAAGGTCGTGAATGCATTGGCGCGAACGATTTTTTTCGGTGTTGGTGGCGGAAACCGAGGTGAGTTTCCCGCGGGCGGCGTCCTGGCCCAGATCCTTGCCGTCGCGTTCCGTCTGACCGGAGGCATCCATAAGATCATCCGCCATTTGAAACGCTGTGCCGATCTGGTAGCCGGCCTCCAGCAAAGCGTCAGCCCGTTTGCCATTCGTGGTATCGGCCGCCGCCGCCGAAAAGGCAAACAGTGAGCCGGTTTTGCGCCGGATCATAGAGACGCTCTTTCCCCAGTCACCCGGGGCTCCGCGTGTGACCAGTTCCTGTTCGACCTCGGCATCACACATTTCAGCAGCCAGGCGAACCAGCAGTCCGCCTAAACGTCTGTTGTCGATCTCATCCAGCATTTGCACGGCCTTGCAGACCATCAGATCGCCGAGCAGGATGGCCCCGGATATGCTTTTTTCCTGCCAGAAAGTCGGGGCACCCCGTCGCAGCAGCCCGCCGTCAACCACATCGTCGTGCAGAAGACTGGCGGCATGTACCATTTCCACAGCCGCGGCGGCACGGATCAGATCTTCGCGTTGTGCTCCGCTGGTTGCGCCCAGTGATATGGTCAGTTTTGCCCGCAACATTTTGCCACCTCCAATGGCCCGGGAAATTTCGTTGATCATTGGGGCCAGGGAGGTGGTGTGGAGACTGTTAAACATTTTATCCCGCACGTCGCTCATGGTGGCGGGGGCCGGAACGGATTTCTTTTTTGGCTCGACAACTTCATTCATGGACGGGATTTATACAGATGACCACCATAGACGGTCAACGGAATTGATATCTAAATGGTATTGTGCTTGTGTATGCATCTTCCTGAATGGCATATTTGACGGTGATTTAGTACCTGAAGGAAGGAAGAATTGTGAATAGAATACTAGTTAAGAAACAATTGTCCGATGATGTGTATCTTATGCGGCTTGCCGCACCGCATATTGCACGCGAGCGGCAGCCCGGGCAATTTGTGATTCTGCAACTGGATAACGAGTTCGGGGAGCGCATTCCCCTGACGATCGCCGATGCCGATCCTGTGGAAGGGTCGATTACCATAATCTTTCAAGCGGTGGGCAAGACCACCCATAATCTGGCCGACAAGCAGCAGGGCGATTCCGTTCAGAGCGTTTTGGGTCCGTTGGGCCAGCCTACACATATCGAGAAATTTGGAACCGTGGTATGCGTGGGCGGCGGTATTGGCGTGGCCCCCCTGCATCCCATCGTCAAGGGAATGAAGGCGGCTGGCAATAAACTCATTATCATTGTCGGGGCGAGATCCCGCAACCTCATCATTCTGGAAGACGAGATGCGGGCCCTGGCTGATGAATTTATCGTGTGTACGGATGACGGATCCTATGGGCGCAAAGCCCTGGTGACCGAACCGCTTAAAGAGGTTTGCGAACGTGTGCCGAAACCGGATCTGGCCGTCGCGATCGGGCCGCCTATTATGATGAAGTTCTGCGCCGAAACCACCCGGCCCTATGGGGTGCACACGGAGGTTTCGCTTAATACCATTATGATTGATGGTACCGGGATGTGCGGTGGCTGCCGGGTGTCAGTTGGGGGCCAGATGAAGTTCGCCTGCGTGGATGGGCCTGAATTCGACGGCCATAAGGTGGACTTTAACAATCTGATGCAGCGCCTGAAGGCGTACCGGAAGGTTGAAGACCACGCGCATCATAAATGTCACCTTGAAGCCGAAGTCCGCAAAAAGGAGCAGATCCTGTCATGAGTTATATCCCCAGTGAAGCATTGGCCGAAGCGGCCATCAAAGAATTGGATGTCATCAGGAAGCGGTCGACCCCTCTGACGCCTCGCGAACGGATCAGCATTCCTGTACAGGAAATGCCGACACAGGATCCCGCTGTGCGGAGGCGGAATGTCCAGGAGGTGGCCCATGGCTATACTCCTGAACAGGCACAACTGGAATCACTGCGTTGTTTGCAGTGCAAAAACGCACCCTGCGTTCAGGGCTGTCCAGTCCGGATTGATATTCCCGGGTTTCTCAAGGCGGCTGCGAACGGGGAGTTTGAGACTGCCTGCGACATCATCAAGCAGAGCAGCCTGTTGCCGGCGGTCTGCGGGCGGGTCTGTCCCCAGGAAGTCCAGTGTCAGGAACATTGCACCGTTGGTAAGGCGCTGAAGAGCGTTGATAAGGCGGTTTCGATCGGACGTGTGGAACGTTTTGTGGCCGATCTTGAACGTGAGAGCGGACGGACCAAGCCCCCGGTGATCAAACCGGAGACCGGCCGGAAGGTGGCCGTGATCGGAACGGGGCCCGCCAGTATTACAGTCGCGGCCGATGTGCGCCGGGAAGGACACAAGGTGGAGATGTTTGAGGCATTCCATAAGCCGGGCGGCGTTCTGGTGTATGGGATTCCCGAGTTCCGGTTGCCGAAGCGGATTGTGCAGGCTGAGTTTGATGCCTTGACCCGCATGGGCGTGGAACTCAACACCAACTTTGTGATCGGGCGGACGCGGAAACTGAAGGCCTTGCTGGATGAGGATGGTTTTGATGCTGTGTTCATCGGGACCGGTGCCGGGCTGCCTAAATTCATGAATATGGAAGGAGAAAATCTTGTGGGCGTATTTTCTGCCAACGAGTATTTGACCCGGGCGAACCTGATGAAGGCTTATGATTTTGAGCGGGCCGATACTCCCATTTACCGGACCGGCAAGGTGGCCGTGCTGGGCGGGGGAAATGTGGCTATGGATGCGGCGCGCACCGCCGTACGCCTGGGGGCCGAAGAAGTGCATATAATCTATCGCCGCACCGAAGTTGAAATGCCGGCGCGTATTGAGGAAATTGCCCACGCCAAGGAGGAGGGGGTCATCTTCCATCTTCTGGAAAATGCCAAACGCCTGATCGGGGATGAGAACGGCTGTCTGACCTCCATGGAGTGTCTGCGCTATGAGTTGGGGGAACCGGATGCGTCCGGCCGCCGCCGCCCGGTGGAAATCAAGGGGAGCGAGTTTATCCGCGCTATCGGTACTGTGATCGTGGCCATCGGGAACGACTCCAACCCTTTGATCCCGCGTACGACGGAGGGGCTGCAAACCACGAAGTGGGGGAATATCATAGTCGATGATAATGGCAAAACCTCGCTCGATCGCGTTTATGCGGGAGGTGATATTGTCCTTGGTGCCGCCACCGTGATTCTGGCCATGGGCGAGGGGCGCCGTGCGGCGGCCTCCATCAATAACCTGTTGCGAAAGTAAATCATAATGTCTTTTGAAAAAAATAAAATTCAGCGATATCTGCGGAATCAACTGATTTCAGGGTTGTTTGTATTGGTGCCGTTATGGGTGACCTATCTGGTTGTGGTGGCGATTTTCAACGCCATGGCCTCTGTGCTCCAACCGATCGTCAGCCGGCTTCCCATGGAGGTGCCACAGTGGGTCGAGTTATTAATCTCCATTGTCGCTTTTATCCTGCTGGTGCTGGTTGTCGGGATGGTCGCGGGGCGTGTGGTCGGACAACGGTTCCTGAATTGGGGCGAGTCCTTGATTCTGAAAATCCCCATTATCAAGGCTATCTATTCGGCCGCCAAACAGGTGGTGGATGCCGTTTCCGTGCCCAATCGCAACACATTCAAATCGGTGGTGGTCATTGAATATCCACGACCTGGCCTCAAGGTGGTGGGCTTTCTCACGGGCATGACCACGGATGAGGCTGGGGAACAATGGTGTCGCATTTTTATTCCCATGTCCCCGCTCCCGACGTCCGGGTTCCTTCATCTGGTTCCGGTGCGGGAAGTCCGCATGACCGACCTCTCCGTGGAAGATGCCTTTAAGATGCTGATCTCGGGCGGGGTGATCGCCCCGGATAAATTGGAGACCCGGCTTTTTGATGCTCATCTGTAGGAGGAGTCAGCATGAAAAATGACCAGGATCTACAGCGCTATCAGACACTGGATCGGCAGAGTATCTGGCATCCTTACACACGGTCATCGGCGCTTAAGGTGGGCCCCCTCCCGATCATCACCCATGGCGAGGGCATTTACCTCTATGATGCCGAAGGCCGGAAATATATGGATGCCATCTCCTCCTGGTGGGCCTGCAATCTTGGGCATGGGCATCCTGCCATCATTGACGCCATCATCCGGCAGACCCGTGAACTTCAGCACAGCATTCTGGGCAATCTGTCGCATCCCCGTGCCATCGAGTTGGCGTCGATGATTGTGGGGTTGTTCCCCGATGACCGGCGCGTGATGTTTGCCAGCGATGGCTCCTGCGCGGTTGAAGCGGCCCTCAAAATCGCTCTGCAATACTGGTACAACATGGGGCAGTTCCATAAGACGAAATTCATCTCGCTGGATTTTGCCTATCATGGCGATACGCTGGGCGCCGTTTCGGTCGGCTATCTGGAAGCCTTTCACCGGCCGTTCAAGAGTGCCCTGTTTCCCGTCTTTCAGGCGCCTTCTCCTTGTTGCGGCACCTGCGCCTTTCACGCACCGGAGAAATCCTGTGTCCGTGAGTGTATTGATGCCATGCGGACGATTATCAGGGAACACGCGCATGAGGTGGTGGCGGTCATCATTGAGCCGATGTGTCAGGGTTCGGGGGGCATGCGGATTCATACGGCCGAATACTTGAAAGCGCTGGCGGACACCTGCAAGCGCGAAGGTGTGCTGCTCATTGCGGACGAAATTGCGGTCGGCATGGGCCGGACGGGTAAAATGTTCGCGTTTGAGCATGCCGGTGTGGTTCCTGACATCGTCTGCATGGGTAAAAGTCTGTCGGCCGGCTATCTGCCCATCAGTGCCGCCGTGGTGAGGGATTCAATTTTCGAAACCTTCCGTGATCAACCGGAAGATCACACCTTTTATCATGGTCACACCTTTGCCGGTAACCCGATTGCGGCGGCGGCAGCGGTTGCCACGCTGCGGGTTTATGAGACCGAGGGGATAGTGGCGCAAGCCGCGGCAATGGCGAAAATCCTGGCCGAAGAACTGACGGCTCTTGCCGGACTCCCCGGAGTCCGGAATGTCCGCTCCCTCGGCATGATCGGGGTGGTTGAACTGGAGGACGACCAGGAGGGCACCGGTACCATGCGCGCCAGTCAGGTGCGGGACCGCCTGCGCGCGAATGGAATCCTGTTGCGGCCCCTCGGCCCCGTCATCTATGTCATGCCACCGCTCATCACTCCCGAACCGGTGTTGAGATATCTGGTTCAGGCCATAGGGAAGGTTGTTAAGGTGTCATGTTGTTAAGTTGCTGCGGAGGGAAAAAGTCTCTGGGCCATTAACTGACAACTCAACAACCGGACAACCTAGTAACTTCTCCTTAGTACCTATACTGACTTCCCCCGATGAATTCCCGCAACAGGGAGGAGGCAGGGACCATGGAGTCCTGCGCGATGGCCTCGAGCGGGGCCAGCAGATCATGAACCCGCTTGGCGCGGACATAGGCATCCTGGCGGCGGGGATCCTTCCGGAACAGTTCCATGGCCTTGGGCAGGTACTCCCACAGCCGGGCCTTCAAAAGCGGCAATTCGAAGGGGAGGGCGGTATTCACGATAAAGTCCGCCTCACCGATAAAGGGAATGATATACTTCAATTCACTGCGCCGGACGTAATGCCAGTGCGTCATGGTGCCCATGGGTTGAAGATTCCGGTGTGCCTTGTCACGGATCATCCGGCGCAGCAGCCGGTTATCCGCCCACCGCATAAAGGTGCCATCCAGGGCGCGGAGTTGGCCCAGGGTCTCCACATAAAGCCGGAATTTGTGGTCGGCTGGTACGGCCTTCGTCATTTCGCCGTAAAGTCCGTGCAGACTATCCAGCAGCAGGATCTCATTTTCCTCTAAATGCAATTCGTTTACAGCCAGGGTGCTTTTCCCGGATTTGAAATCATAGAACGGAGTTTTTATGGATTGGCCTGCCAAAAGTGCGGCGAGGTGCTGGTTGATCAACTCTAGATTCAGCGCTTGTGGTGTTTCGTAATCATAGTCACCGAACTCGTCACGGGGGTGCTTCTCCAGAGCGAAGAAATAGTTGTCAATATTGATGGATTTTAATTTTTTGCCGACGGTTTGGAGGGTTTCGCCGATTTTGATGGTGGAAGTGGTTTTTCCCGATGAGGAAGGCCCTGAGATGATGATTAAGCGGGTGGTATCGCCCCGGGCTAGGATGGTGTCGGTGGCGACTTGTATTTCCGCGGTAAACCGTTCTTCAGCGGCTCGAACCAGCGCGGAAAAGGAGCCTTTAAGAATGTGTTCGTTCAAGGCTTCGACGCTTTCGCAACGATGGGCCATATTCCAGAGAAGCACCTCGTAGATTTTCTTATAGGGAATGTTATCCGTGACCTCGAACGTGATGGCCCGGGTGGCCCGCCGCATGGCGCGCTGGCTGCGATAGGTGATATAGTTATGGGCCAGTTTGATCTGGTGATTTTCAACCAGGGTCTTTTCGACAATATCCTGGATATCCTCGACGGAAGGGAGCATATCGCCGTGATAGGCCTCGGTCAGGGTTTTTTCAACCTGTGCGGCAAGCGATTCCGCCAGATTCCGGTCCGGGTTCCCGGTCGAGGTTGTGGCTTTGAAGATGGCACTCGTGATCCGCTCCCGGTCGTATGAGACTAGATTGCCGTTTCGTTTGACGATCGTTCTGATGGTTGCCGGTTGCTGCATAAAGTAAATTTCTCCGTTTGCAGGATTAAAAGCAAGCATGACTGTGTTCCGGAATTGCAAATTCCTGCCGACCCAGTAGGATGTAGGCTTTCTCACTCATAAAGGGGTGAAGCGGATTATTATCGTAGGGGGTAAAGTTCTATGAAGCTATTTGTTCCCGGCAGGATTTGTCTTTTTGGCGAACATACTGATTGGGCTGGCAGTTACCGGCGTATCAATGGTGAGCTCGAGAAGGGCTACACCATCATTACTGGCACCAATCAGGGTTTGCATGCCACGGTCAAACCTCACCCGAATAAACTGGTGCTTAAGACAACCTTGAGCGATGGGACTCCTTTTGGCCCTTACGAGGTTCCAATGGATCGAGAGGTCTTGCTGGCGGAGGCGCAGAAAGGTGGATTCTTCAGTTATGCCGCAGGGGTTGCCTATCAGGTTTTGACCCATTACCGCGTGCGTGGTTTGGAACTCGACAATTACCTCACCGATCTGCCAATCAAGAAGGGGTTATCCTCCAGTGCCGCGGTATGTGTACTTGTGGCCCGCGCCTTTAACCGGCTATACGATCTTAAAATGACGGTCCGGGGTGAAATGGAATTCGCCTATTTGGGTGAAATTACCACCCCCTCCCGCTGTGGGCGGATGGATCAGGGCTGTGCCTATGGTAGCCGTCCCATCATGATGAGTTACGATGGCGATCGTATTGATGTCTCGGAACTGGCAACGCCCAAAGATCTGTATTTAGTTATTGTGGACCTTCATGCCGGCAAGGATACCCGCGAAATATTAAATCATCTTAATCACTGCTATCCATTCGCGGAGGATGACATTCAGAAAGGTGTCCAGAAGTATCTTGGACCGGTCAGCGCCTCAATCACCCAACTTGCCGCACAGGCGATCCGGGATGGGGACGCCTCCCGTATTGGGCAACTCATGCGGGAGGCCCAGGCGGAATTCGACAAATATTGTATGCCCGCCTGTCCTTCCCAGTTGACCGCGCCTGTGCTCCACAAGGTTTTGAACTATGGCCCCCTTCAGCCTCTCGTCCTGGGGGGTAAAGGGGTGGGCTCGCAAGGTGATGGCACTGCACAATTTATTGTCAAGGATCAAGAAACACAGGAGAAGGTGATCCAGATCATTGAGCGCGATCTAAAAATGAGTGGACTCCGCCTCGTACTCTATGCCGGCCGACAGCTCCGTAAGGCCGTCATCCCGGCCGCCGGGTTTGGCACACGGCTGTTTCCCGCCACCAAGGCGCTCAAGAAAGAACTTTTCCCCATCATGGACCGGCAGGGCCGCATGAAACCGGCGATTCAGGTTATTGTTGAGGAAGCAGTCC
The DNA here is from genome assembly GCA_037141135.1 of bacterium. Taxonomy (GTDB): domain Bacteria; phylum Verrucomicrobiota; class Kiritimatiellia; order CAIKKV01; family CAITUY01; genus JAABPW01. Next base: position 11,331 of record JBAXDB010000064.1, read on the forward strand.
AGTCCGGCATCGAGGAGGTCGGTCTGATCGTGCAGAGCCGCGACAAGGAGGTTTTTGAGGATTTCTTTTACTCCCCTCCACCCATTGAAAACTTCAACAAGTTGTCCAAGGAAAATCAGGAATACAGCCAGTATCTGCTGGATGTGGGGCGCCGTGTGAAATTGCTGTCACAGGACACCCAGGAAGGCTTCGGGCACGCCGTTTATTGCGCGAAGGACTTTGTGAGGGAGGAGCCGTTCCTGCTCATGCTGGGAGACCATCTCTATGCCTCCTCGATTGATCGCTCCTGTGCCGGACAATTAATGGATGTTTATGAAAAAACCGGTATGAGTGTGGTCGGGTTGAAGGCGATGCCAGCCGATCAGGTGAAGCATTTCGGCTGCGTGGCGGGCATGTGGCAGAAGGAAGGCGAAATCCTGAACATCACCGAGTTTGTGGAGAAGCCCGATGTTGAATACGCCCGCGCCAATCTCAAGGTGGATGGCCTGGCTGAAGACACGTTTCTAACGGTATTCGGGATCTATATTATCAAACCCCAGATATTTCACCTGCTTGAGGAAAATATCAGGAACAACATCCGCGAGCGCGGTGAGTTCCAGCTGACCTCCTGCCTGGATGAACTGCGAAAGTTGGACGGGTTTGTCGGTTGTGTTGTGAAGGGACGGCGTTTCGATATTGGCCTCCCCGATGTGTACCGGCAGACCATGATTGATTTCCCCAATGCATGAGCCGTTGGAATTACTGGACATGAAATGAATACGCCGAACCCTCGCGATCCACTTCATGGAATCAAGTTAACGCAGATCCTGGATGAGCTGCTGGAGCGGTATGGCTGGGATGAATTGGGGAGACGGATTCCGATCCGTTGCTTCACGATGAATCCCAGCATCAGTTCCAGCTTGAAGTTTCTGCGCCGGACCCCCTGGGCACGCGAGAAGGTTGAAGCCCTCTATCTCGGCAAACAATCCTCAAGTGATACCGTGGCCGACAGGGGCTGGTCGCCTGATGATGACAAGAAAGCTTAATCCTCCCGCGTTGACTCGGTCTTCCGGCTCATGTAGATTGAGTGCCTGACTCCGCCGCACGCGGAGGGTTGGAGGATGACTGATGGCAACAACGATTCAAGTGAAACTGGCGGAGCGTTCTTATCCCATTCATATCGGGAGAGGGCTGTCTTTTTTGGCGTCCATTGGTGATAAACCGCATATTCGTGCGTTGGTTATTTCTGATGCCAATGTGGATGCCCTTCATGGCGAGTCCGTACGCAAACAGTTGGCGTCCAGGGGCATTACATGCCTGCACGCAGTGGTGCCCGCCGGGGAGGAAACAAAATCCATTAAGTGGGTTGAGTATTTGTATGAGCAGGCGGCTTCCGCCAGTCTGGACCGGAATGCCATTATCGTGGCCCTTGGGGGCGGCATGGTTGGCGATCTGGCCGGATTTGTGGCCGCAACGTATTTGAGGGGCGTCCGGTTTGTGCAAATTCCCACCTCCTTGCTGGCATTGGTGGACAGTTCGGTTGGCGGAAAGACCGGAGTGAATCTGGCGCAGGGCAAGAATCTGGTAGGCGCCTTCTATCAGCCCATCGAGGTGGATGCCGACCTTGAGCTGCTTAAAACGCTTCCGCAACGTGAATATCTATCCGGTCTCGCCGAAGTGGTTAAGTATGGGGTGATTTGGGATGCCTCTTTTTTTCATTTGCTTGAAAAGCGTGCCGGTGACTTGCTGAAGCGCGATCCGGTCCAGTTGGAATCCGTCATCGCGCGTTGTTGCGAAATCAAGGCGGAGGTGGTGGCCATGGATGAGCGAGAAATCGGTCCGCGGGCGATTCTTAATTTTGGACATACACTCGGGCATGCTTTGGAAAAAGTCGGCGGGTATGGCCGCTGGTTGCACGGTGAGGCCGTGGCGATGGGAATGTATTATGCGGCCCATCTTTCCGTCAAAGTTGAGGGCTTTGCCCAGGCTGATGCCGTGCGGGTATCCGCATTGCTCCAGGCGCTCGGGTTGCCGATCCGGCCTGCGGCCGATGCTGACACCGACTGGTCGTGGCTTCGTGAAGCTATGGCGGCTGACAAAAAGACTCTTGAAAATCGCCCACGTTTTGTTTTGGCCCGGAAGCTGGGCGCTGCCGTAGTGGGTTGTGAGGTCGACGAATCCATCCTCAAGGAGGTTTGGAATGTCTGCTGTAAATGAACAAATTGTCAGGGAATATTTTGAGAATCTGGGGTATCTGGTCAACCAGCCCTGCAAATATGTGTCGGTAGGCCGGAATAAGCGGATTGAAGAGGAACTCGACCTACTGGTGAGCCATCCTCAAATCCTGGAGCATGTGGTTCCCGCTGAAATGATCTGGACCAGCGCTCATCTGAAAACCATTCGACGGGCGGTGGTGGGGATCCGCGGAGGGCATTCGGAACGGTTCTATGCCGGCACCTACGAGCAGGCGCCTGAAATCCTGCGATATGCCGAGCGCTCCGCCAGACTGGCCGGGGCCGCCCGCCTGGGCGGGGAACCACTTGCTGTCATTCTCTGTATCCCGGAGCTGCCTGTTTCCGAGGAGCTTCAAGCGAAGACATTGGCAGGATTGCGGGAGCGGGGGGTGGATGGTGTTATCACGTTTCGCACAATGTTGCTGGAACTGGTTTCAACTGTGCGGGTAAACCGGAATTACGAGAA
>JBAXDB010000065.1:0-13931 GCA_037141135.1 bacterium
AATACTTGCTTTGGTAAAAGTTAGCCGCTAGATTCCAACGTTTTTGCTCGGGTGGTGAAATGGCAGACACATCAGTTTGAGGGGCTGATGACCGCAAGGTCGTGTGGGTTCAAGTCCCACCCCGAGCACCATCCTTCGCTCTGCGTCCCGCAACGGCGGGACTTGAGCTACGGATGGTCTTCGACCGGTTATTGGGGCGCCGAGCGTAGGATGGCAGGTTCGTATCCATCACAGTCTTCTCATGAAACTTCTCATCGCCACCGGCAATCGCCACAAATTCCAGGAAATTTCAGCCATTCTGGCTGTTCCGCACTTAACGTTTATCAACCTACTGCAGATTGATGGGGCTCCCCCGGTTGTGGAGGATGGGGAGACTTTTGAGGCCAACGCCATCAAGAAGGCGGTTACCCTGGCCCGCTACAGCGGGATGTGGACTTTGGCCGATGATTCCGGCCTGGAGGTGGACGCCTTGCACGGCGCTCCGGGTGTGTATTCTGCCCGCTATGCCGGCGAACCGTCGGATGATGATGCCAACAACCGCAAGGTGATGGGTGCCATGGAAGGGGTATTGAACCGGCAGGCCCGCTTCCGTTGCGCGATCGCCTTATCTGACCCATGCGGGGTTGCCCGGACCGTTTCGGGTGCTTGTGAGGGCCACCTCTTGTCCGCCACCCGGGGTGCGGGCGGATTCGGGTATGATCCCTTGTTTGTGCCAAATGGATACGAACAGACTTTTGCTGAACTTCCAACTGGAATCAAGAATGCGATCTCTCATCGTGCCTGTGCCTTACGTTTGGCGCTCGCAGCCTGGCGGGATTGTCTCCGGCAGGAGTTGCCAGCCTGGCTGATTATGTAAATCCTGTGCATTGTGTCAAAATTATCATTTTTCGTTTAGTCTGTTGAAATCTGAATTAGATTACTCTACTATCGATGGACATTCGAGGTTTTATGATTGTGCCTCTATAGGGGCTAGCAAGGATTGAGGTGGATATGTTTGAGCTGAAATACAACCCGGGATACAATACTTTCGATTCAGATTCATATACGGTGCACCTTGATAATCCGAAGGAGCCGGTACTGTTTCGCCATACTTTTCCCTACGATGAAGTGCCTCGTATAGGTTTTAATCATCGCTTGGTGCCGATGCGGATGCCAAAGGATATCTGGGTTACGGATACGACCTTCCGTGATGGGCAACAGGCGATGCCCCCGTATTCCGTCAAACAGGTGGTGGATATCTATAAGCTCATGCACCGCCTGGGCGGTCCCAAGGGTTTGATCAGGCAAACAGAATTTTTCCTCTACACCAAGAAGGATCAGCAGGCGGTCGAAGAGATCCAGGCGCTTGGCTATAAGTTTCCCGAGGTGACGGGATGGGTGCGTGCCCGCCGCAAGGATCTTGAGCTGGCGAAGAAAATGGGGCTGAAGGAAACCGGTATTCTGACCTCCTGTTCGGACTATCACATCTACCTTAAACTTAAGATGACCCGGCGGGAGGCCATGCGGGAATATTTGAAGATTGTCCAGGAGGCCCTGGATGTGGGGATCATTCCGCGTTGTCATTTCGAGGACGCCACCCGGGCTGATTATTACGGTTTCGTCGTGCCGTTTGCCGCAGAGTTAATGAAACTGGCGGAGAAGTCCAAGAGTGTCATTAAGATCCGCATTTGCGATACCATGGGGTTGGGCGTTCCTTACCCCGGGGCGGCGATGCCGCGTTCGGTGCCGGGCTTGATTTATGGGCTGCAATATTATGCCGGCTTCCCGAGTGAATGGCTAGAATGGCACGGCCATAATGATCTATTCCTGGTAAGCGCCAATGCGGTCACTGCCTGGCTTTATGGGTGTTCTGCGGCCAACGGCACCCTGCTTGGTATCGGGGAGCGGACGGGAAATCCTCCGGTCGAGGCCATGGTGATCAATTATCTGCAACTGCGCGGAAATGACTGTCATATTGACACTACGGTGATTACCGAGATTGCCGAATATTTTGAGCATGAGCTCAAGGTGCAGATCCCGGCAAATCAACCTTTGATCGGGAAGAGCTTTAATGTCACCCGGGCCGGAATTCATGCCGACGGGCTCTTAAAGAATGAGGAAATCTATAATGTCTTCAACACTGAAAAACTGCTGAACCGGCCGGTGGAGCTTGCGGTGTCGGATGTCAGCGGGTTGGCGGGAATTGCGCTCTGGATGAAGAAATATTTCCGGAAGGCCAAAAACCCGGTCACCAAAAATGATCCCGGTGTTCAGAAGATTTATGAATGGATGATGACCCAGTATGATGCAGGCCGCACGACGGCGATCACAGATGAGGAGCTTTTGGAACAGGCCAAGTTGCATCTGGGCATCTGGATGAAAGAAAACGGGTATGAGTTTTGAAATTGTCACCTTCGGCGACCCGATCCTGAGGGTTTTGGCCGAGCCCGTCGCCCGGGTGACTGTTGAGTATAAGCGTTTTGTAGACGGCATGATGGAGGCTATGCACGCCGCCGAGGGGATAGGGCTTGCCGCCCAGCAGGTTGGTCGTGCCGTTTCTGTCTGTGTGGTGGATATTCCCGTTGAGTTGGATGTGGAGCAGGAAGGGGGGGGCCGGATGAATCCGGAGGTCGAGATGCCCCTGATCATGTTCAACCCCAGGATCGTGGTTCGCAGCGGTGAGCTGGCCCGCCGTGACGAGGGGTGTCTGAGTTTTCCGGGTATTCATACCGGTGTGCAGCGTTCGGCTGAGGTGGATGTGACGTTTGTGGACTGGAAGGGGGCGGTTTGCAGCCTGCATTGCCGCGGTCTTCTGGCCCGCGCCGTTCAACACGAATTGGATCATCTGGCCGGGGTGCTGCTGGTCGACCGGATGTCGCCGGTCAAAAAGATCAGCATGGCGGGCAAGCTCAAGCGTCTGCGGGAGGAGACGGCGGAGCGGATGCTGGAGAAGAAGGCGGCGGCTCAGGCGTCTCCCCGGTGATCACTTCCGTTTTCTTCCGTTTTAGAAATTCCTTCGCCAAGGCACGGTAGGCTTCTGCGCCGCTTGATTTGCCATCGTAGACTATCACTGGCTGTCCATGGCTGGGCGCCTCACTGATCCGGATATTTCGTGGAATGGCGGCGTGATACACCTTGTCGCCGAAATGTTTGCGGACTTCCTCAACAACCTGCTGCGCGAGATTCGTGCGGCCATCGTACATGGTCAGGACAATTCCTTCGATCTCCAGGGCCGGATTGGCACCTGAGTCGCGGATCTGGCTGATCAGACGGGTGATGACACTGAGCCCTTCCAGCGCATAGTACTCGCACTGAAGCGGAATGATCACGGATTGAACCGCCGTCAGGGCGTTCATTGTCAGAATGCCCAGGGACGGTGGACAGTCGACCAGAACCACATCGTAGGGGGCGGATGTCAGGAATGGGTCCAGTGTTTCTTTGAACCGGTGGAGATAGCGATCCAGTCTGGCGATATCCACCTCGGCCCCGGCAAGATCGACTTCAGACGGGATGATGGAGAGGTTCTCGATCGCTGTGGGCTGAACCTTGTCTTCCAGTTTGCCATGCCCGAGCAGAACCTCGTACACGCTGCCTCCCGCCGCGGGTGGCAGGCCCAGTCCGCTGGTGCTGTTGGCTTGTGGATCCAGATCAATCAGCAGAACGCGTTGCTTGCGTTCCGCCAGACAGGCCGCCAGATTGATGGCGGTGGTGGTTTTACCCACGCCCCCTTTCTGGTTGGCCAAGGCTATGATGTGGCACGGCATGGCTTACTTGATGATGCCCGCTTTCCGTGCATAAGGGAAAATGCCGCCCGCCTCAACCACGGGCGCCACCGCCCCTAGATCTTTCAGCGAGAAGGATTTTCCTGTCGGGAGGTGAATTATTTTGGAGTCTTCCACATGGATTTCCATTTCATCCCCGGTCTTGAAGATATCGCAGAGCCGGAGGGGTGTCTCAAAGGGATACAGTTCACCGGTGGCAATTGCATTTCTGAAAAAGATTCTGGCATATGATTCGGCTACCACGGCCTTCACCCCGGCCGCGCCCAGGCACACGGGCGCGTGTTCCCGCGAGGAACCGCAGCCGAAATTCCGGCCGGCAATGATGATCGGGTATTCGGCTTTCAGGGCGCCCGGCCTGACAAAAGGAGGATAGCTCGCGGGTAGCCCGCACAAGGCATACGACCCGAGCTTCGCGTATTCCTCCGGAATCGTGGGGACCAGGTTGAGAAACTCGGCAGGGATGATTTGATCCGTATCAATATCATCTTTCACCACATAGACTGTGCCTCGAATGACTTTCATTTTGCTCCCTGTCTTTACATGAATTCCCGTGGATCGGTGATATGTCCGCGTATTGCCGAGGCCGCGACGGTCAAGGGCGAGGCCAGGTAGATCCGGGACAATTTTGAGCCCATACGGCCGGGGAAATTCCGGTTCGTTGTGCTGATCACCACTTCTTTGCCTGATGTTCTTCCGTAGGTGTCGGCCGGACCGCCAAGACAGGCGGCGCAGGAGGGAGGCGCGATATCATCGCACCCCGCCGCTGCGAAAATTTCCACAAGCGAGACACCGTCAAGCTGTGTTTTGATCAATGCCTCGGCCACTTCCACCGTGGCGGGCACCAGGAAGGTCGGAATGGTCACTTTTTGACCCTTGAGAATCCTGGCGGCTGCTATGAAGTCGGTGATCTTGCCGCCTGTGCAGGACCCGATGTAGGCCCGGTCCAATTTGACGTGGGTCCGTTCCCGCGCGAGGGCATAATTGCTCGGGACATGCGGTTCCGCCACGCATGGTTCAAGGGTGGCGGCATCGTAGGTCCGGTCACTCTCATAGACTGCGTCCGGGTCACTGTAGACGGCCTCAAACGGCTTGCTGGTCCGGGCGCGAACGTATTCAAACGTCTTTTCGTCCGGTGCGATAATCCCGTTTTTGCCGCCGGCTTCAATGGCCATGTTACAGATTGTCATCCGCTCCTCGATGGAGAGTTGGTGGATGGCCTCGCCGGTGAACTCCATGGCGCAATAACTGGCGCCATCAAAGCCGACATCGCCGATGATTTTCAGGATGATGTCTTTGCCCATGATATATGGTGGCACGGCGCCATTAACCTGGAACCGCATGCTTTTTGGAACCTTGATCAGGAGTTTGCCTGTGCCCATGATGAAGCCGGCGTCCGTATTGCCGATACCGGTGGCAAAAGCACCCAGCGCGCCATGCGTGCAGGTATGTGAATCGGTGCCGAAAATGACTTCTCCGGGGCGGACATGCCCCTCTGCCGGCAGCGCCACATGACATACCCCTTTGTAATTGGATGTGCCCGGATCGTAAAAATAGGGCAGGGACTGTTCCGCGACGAAAGTGCGCAGGGTGTCCACATTCCGGTGCGCCTTCACATCGGCCGTGAAAATGTAATGATCCGGTATAATCACGACTTTCGAAGGGTCCCAGACTTTCGCGGTGGCGCCGAATTCGCGCTGAAAAACACCAATGGTACCCGGCCCGCAAACATCATGAGTGAGCAGGATGTCCACTTCAACCCAGACATTGTCGCCGGGGCCGATCACGCGTTTGCCTGCGGCGCGCGCCAGAATTTTCTCGGTTATTGTCATGCCCATGGGATTTCCTCTTTTACTTCTTGCGTGCCTGTTTGGCTTTTATGAGCGCAAAAAATCGATCTTCATATTCCGTAAAAAGCCCGTGTTTCTGGAGCTTATTCCCAAGCTCGGTGATACGGGCGGGCTGGCGGCTGGCCAGTTGGAAGTCGGTTTCAATCTCAAATCGGATTCCGGCGTTGTGGGTGAACATCCGGTGGCTTTCCATTTCCCGGACATTCGCCTGGAATGAATTATTGCTGACCTCAAACATCATTTTCAGGAGCGACACCTCCCAGGGAGATTCAACCCCCGCGACCACGGCGGAGAGTGGTTCATCCTTCGCCCGTACGGCGGTGGCAACACGGTCCAGGACTGCCTCCAGGGTGTCGGTAATGATTTCATCGTTGATTTCCTCTTTACGGATCAAAAACCCGTATTGAAGCATCCGGAAATCCTGCGAATGCTCGCGGACCCATTCCACATAACGTTCCGCTTCAGCGCCAAAGCCTTCGAGCATGTTGCCGGCGATGGCGGTGGGGGTGATGATCTGGGGCCGCTGTGCCACAATGCGGCCCTCCCTGACCCTGATTTTGTTGACGGCATCCATGACCTCGCAGATCAGGTGGTAATGAATGATGGTGGCGCCAAAGGTCTCCAGACGCTGGACGGGTGCCACAACAACACGGGTGTTGTTGATGGCATACCAGAAATCAAATTGACTGGGTGCACTCATGAAGGGATTAATAATATCAGATTAGTGGAACTTGGCAAATAGTGAGATGAATAATTTGGCCCCAATCTGGCTGTTTGTCTACCTGTCCTGTTTTCTTGTCATCCTTGAGAGGCTTGATATGATTTGAAACATGGACAGCCATGAAATAGAAGCCTATCTCGCTCGTTTGTCAGAGTTGTTGGCCTTGCGTAACGTAGTGGGAGAGATTGTCATTTTTGGTGGGGCTGCCATGGTGTTGGCGCATAAAGCCAGGCTTAGTACAAAGGATGTGGACGCTGTATTTGCCCCAAAGGAATTGGTTTATCAGGCCGCTGCTGAAGTAACTCGGGACTGTGGTGCCACCGAGGGATGGTTAAATGATGCCGTAAAGGGTTTTCTGAGTTCCAAGGGTGAAACGCAACCGTTGCTCGATTTGCCTAATTTGAAGGTTTTTGTAGCGGTGCCGGAATATTTGCTGGCCATGAAGTGTATGAGCATGCGAATTGGAAAAGACGAAACGGATATCAAGGATATCAGATTTCTGATGGAGCATCTTGGCTTGTGTAAAGCGGAGGCGATTTTGAAGATCGTCGAGCAGTACTATCCCCGGAATCAGATTCAGCCGAAGACGCGTTTCGCTATTGAAGAACTTTGTCAGGTATTGGAGAAACAATGAAGTCCGTCCATCAAACCGTCAGGGACATCAGTCGGATGTGGAACGAAGCGCTTCTGCGGGGGGAAGATTTGCCCTTATTGATGTTGGGCGATCTCCTCGACGATTTTAGACAGCGCTGTTCAACTCCGGAAGAGAAATTGACACTGGTTCGTGACACGCCGGTGTGGCTGGATGTGGAGACACACGCGGACTGCAATGCCTATCTAGCTGCCGTGACTGAAACATTGTGTAGGGAAGCCTCTATACCGCCCCCTGCATGGACGGAGACCCCTCTGTGCTATTTGCACCGGCCCTGGTTTGCGGGAGGGTTGGAAACGCTTAAGGCGATTCTTCTGGTTGAGAGCCCGGTTCCTTTCCGGCGGCGGAATCTCTTTGTTTCCGCGAATGCCTTGGCTCGGGCCTAGCCGGATCCAAGCCCAATGATGGGCGGGTTGTATGGCGGTTTTCTGTCGAGGGTCGGACGCTTTCACGAGGCGAAAGCGTGGCGAAGGTGGGACCTATGGCGACAGGGACTGTTGTTGAAGTGCGCTTTAATGTGCCTGCCGTCAAAATTGGGCCTGCTAATTGCCCGGCTTATCCACAATTTCGAAGTCGCAGATCAGCGGAAGGTGGTCTGAAAAGGTCACGGCTGGCATCTGGAAATCGCGGATTACAATGCCCGGGCTGTGCAAGATGAAATCGAGTTCCATCTTGGGGGACCAGCTCGGGTAAGTGGCGGATTTGTTGGCGTTGGCACTCTTCAATCCGGTGGCGGCAAGAAATAATTCGATTTCAGGATCGCCCCAGAAGACATTGAAATCGCCGGCAATCAGATAGGGCTTTTTCATGTCCTTTACCAGCGAATACAGCTCGCATAATTGATGTTGGCGATGGCGGAACTTTATGGAGAGATGAACCAGGAACAAGGTGACTTCCTCCAGCTCCAGCTGGATTACCAGCCGTTTTACCCCGTGATCAAAATAGAGAAAACGCTGTTCTTTGATGGCGTCACGTGTCAGGAAGGCATTCATCTGCCGATTGGCAATGGGCAAGAACCTGACCCACGAACGGTCCCCGTATTTTGATTTATAGGTGTGATAATGACCCAGGGCCGAGGCGATATACTCGGCCTGATTCTGGCGGCTGGAGCGGAATGACCCCCCATCCACTTCCACCAGTCCGACAATATCCGGTTGCTGGGCATGAATGAAGGCGGTGATATGATCCAGCATTGGGCCGGTTCGCTTCAGGTAGCCGGAACAGGGAAAGGGGAGGTGGAAATGCGCCCCGACTCCCGTCCCGTACCGAACATTGTAGAGTAGAAATTTCATTGTGAAATGGTTCCGCTCCCGAGAACCAGATCATCGGCATAGAAGACCACGATCTGGCCTGGGGTGATGGACATTTGGGGCTCAGCAAAAATAGCCTCAACAGTATCGGTGCCCGGCACCACTTGAATCACGGCCGGTGATTCCTTGTGTTGTTGCCTGATTTTGGCTTGCACCCGTAACGGGTGGGAGGGGGCGGTCGGGATACCGATCCAATTCAGATCTTTGGCAACCAATTGGCAGGCAAACAGCTCGGAATAGGCTCCGACCACCACGGTGTTGGCGCAGGCGTCAAGTCTTATGACGTAAAGGGGATCAGCCGTCCCCCCCAGACCCAGCCCCTTGCGCTGGCCAATTGTGTAGTGGATAATGCCGCGGTGTTGTCCCAGAACTTTGCCTTCATTATTTACGATGGGGCCCGGCTTTTGCTCCTGCTCGCCAAAGAGAACGCCATAGTCCTTGCTCTCAATAAAATTCTGGCTCTCAGGTTTATCTGCAACGTCGTCCCAGCCGATTTCCCGGGCGAGGGTTTTGACCTCCGGTTTTGTCATGCCCCCGAGCGGGAAAAGAACCTGACTGAGTTGAGTCTGGGAGAGGTGTGAGAGGAAATAGGTCTGATCCTTGGCTTGATCCAAGGAACGCCGCAACTGCCAGCGGCCGGTCGCGGGATCCTGGCCGACCCGCGCATAGTGGCCGGTGGCAAAGGTGTCAAAGTCAATCCCCATGGTTCGGGCACGATCCAGGAGCAGGCCGAACTTCATGCTGCGGTTGCAACGGACGCAGGGATTGGGGGTGCGGCCGGCGCGGTATTCGGCGCGGAAATAGTCGAGGACTTCGGTGTTATATTCCGCAGCCAGTGAAATCACGTGATGGGGAATTCCCAGCCGGTCGGCCAGTGCCTTGGCCGCGGCTATGTCACGGGGCTCCCCGGGGCCATAGCAGCCAGAAAGCCCTTCGTCGAGCAGGGGCAGGGACCCATCCCATATCTGCATGGTCAGACCCAGAACGTTATATCCCTGTTTTTTGAGCAGATAGGCGGCCACGGAGGAGTCCACCCCTCCACTCAAGCCAACCGCGATGGTATGTTTTTTTTCCGTAACCATTCGTGAATATCATCACAAATCCGATCAAAGTGTAAGTGTAAAAACGATAAGCGCATGATTTGCACGTTTTACTTTACGCTATGGCTGATTATCAGGTAACTTATAGGCCGTCGATTGAGACAGCGTAAAGATCTGGTTCCCGATAAGCTGGGCACCGATGATGGTCGGGGGCTATGCGACGGAGACCGGCAAAATCCCGCCAGGACCGGAAGGTAGCAACGGTATGCCATGTTTCCGGGCGCCGTAGTATTCCTGATTTGAGCCGGGGCCCGGCTTATTTGGAATCGGGCTTTACGATGAGCTTGAAAATATGTTTGGGGAGATTTGTTTATGGCGTATGAAGTGTTGGCTAGAAAATGGCGTCCGCAACAGTTTGCGGATGTTGTCGGGCAGGGGCATGTAACGCAAACACTGCAGAATGCCATCAAGGCCAACCGGATTGCGCATGCCTATCTTTTTGTCGGCCCCCGCGGCACCGGAAAAACCTCGCTGGCCCGCCTTTTTGCCAAGGCCCTTAACTGTAAGAACGGGCCGACGGTCACCCCCTGTGACCAGTGCGATGCCTGCCGTGAGATTGTGGCTGGCACCTCGATGGATGTGCTGGAAATTGACGGGGCCTCGAACAACGGTGTGGATCAGGTCCGTGACCTGCGGGACAACGTGAAATTCGCCCCGGTGCATGGAGCCTACAAGATCTACATCATCGATGAAGTTCACATGCTCAGCGCGGCGGCGTTCAATGCCCTGCTGAAAACCCTTGAGGAGCCGCCGCCTCATGTGAAATTTTTCTTTGCCACCACGGAGGCGCATAAGGTGCTGCCCACCATTGTGTCGCGGTGTCAGCGCTTCGACCTGCGCCGGATCCGTACGGAATTGATCGTGGAGCGGCTGAATCTGATTGTAAAAGAGGAGAAGATCACCCTCGACAGTGATGCCGCCCTGGCGATTGCCCGGGGGGCCGAGGGGGGCCTTCGTGACGCCGAATCCGCCCTGGATCAGTTGATTGCCTTCAAGGGCGACACGATTACCGAGGCGGATGTTCTGGCAGTGTTCGGTCTGGTTTCCCGCCAGACACTGGAAGCCCTGGCAATTTCGGTTTTGAAGGGAGACGTTACGGAGATTGTCCGTATCATTGGTGAATTGGATGTGTCGGGCAAGGATATGCAGCGGCTGGTGCTTGAATTGCTGGATCAGTTCCGGTCCCTGTTGATTTATATTTGTGCGCCCACGTCCGCGGCAAGCCTGGATATTGTTGAGAGCCAGTTGGAGAGCTTTAAGAAGCAGGCCGGGCTGGCAACGCCTGAACGGTTGATGCGGATTGCGGAAATTCTTTCGCAGGCGGAAGACCGCATGCGTTATTCGCTTTCGCGCAGGACCCTTGTTGAGACGTCGCTCATCCGGTGCGCCCTCGCCACGATGGTGTCCGTGGATGAGTTGTTACAACGGGTGGATGCTTTGAAGCAGTTGTTGGGCGGGAGCGAGGTGGCACCGGCGGCTCCCGTCATGGTGCGCGAAGCCGCGCCTATCAACCTTGCGCGTTCCCAAGCCCCGGCGCCCGCGCCTGAGCCTGTCGCCGTCAAACCCGCGCCGGTCAGGCCGGCGCCCGCCAGACCGGCCTCCGCTCACTCCAAGGCTCCTGCCGCCACGCCAGCCACTGAGTTGGAACAGCTGACGGCGCAGTGGCGGAGTGAAATTGTGGAACGTGTTGGACGGATTGGAACGGCCGCTTTGGCGCGTAATCTTTTATTGGATGCCCGCCCGCTCTCCGTGGAACCGATGCGTGTGGTGATCGGGTTTGATCCTGAGTTTTCCCATAATATGGAGAAGATTCAGGCGCCGCACTACCTCAAAGCCATTCAAGGGGTGTTGACGCAGTTTTTAAAGCGTCCGGTCAATGTTGAGTTCCAGTTGATTCCAGTTGGGGGACCGGCGGATGTGCCGGCGGATCACGTTGCGGAGAAGGCGGGAACGGGCGAGGGGAAGGGCTCGAAGTCGAAACAGGACTGGTATAAGGAGCCTGTGGTGAGAAAGACATTGGAGTTTTTTAACGGCTCCATAACGGATATTCGGGAGTAGTGGCCGGGATAATAACTTGGAGGCAGTAATATGAACGTAATGAAAATGATGAAGCAGGCCCAGACGATGCAGAAGGATATGGAGCGCGTTCAGGCTGAGTTGGCGCTGAAACGGGTGGAGTTTTCCAGTGGCGGTGGCATGGTGACGGCGGTGGCAACGGGGGATGGCAGTGTTGCCAGCATCAAGATTGATCCCCGGGTGATTGTGGCGTCCGATAAAGAACTGCTCGAGGATATGGTTTTGGCGGCGGTTGACGGCGCGATCAAGAAAAGTCGCGAAATGGCGGCTGCCGATATGCAGAAAGTGACGGCAGGGATCGGGATGCCGGGCCTTTTCGGGCACTAACCAAATCCATGAATGGGCTTGAGTATTTAGATCGGATCACCACGGCATTGAGCAGGCTCCCGGGCATCGGGCGCCGTTCCGCCGAGCGCATGGCCTACCGGTTGGCGGGGGATCCGGAGGGCGTGCTGCGGGAGCTATCCCAGGCCCTGCAGGACGCCCGTGAAAATATCCGGCTTTGTAATCTCTGCGGCAGCATCACCACAGTGACGGAAATGCCCTGCCGGCTTTGCACCCATCCCTCGCGCGACGGCCTGATCGTGTGCGTGGTGCAGGATCCCAGCGATATTGTCGCTCTGGAGCGGACCGGCACCTATAAGGGGCGCTATCATGCTTTGATGGGAGTTGTCTCTCCGATGCACGGGGAGGGGCCCGGTGACATCCGCCTTCAGGCCCTGTTAAAGCGGTTGGATACCGAGGGCTTTCAAGAGGTCATCATGGCTCTCGGAATGGACGCCGAAAGTGAGGCGACGGCGAGTTACATCGCCGAAGTGCTTAAACCCCGGAAGCTTCGAATCACCCGTTTGGCCACCGGCATTCCCGTGGGGAGCGGGATTGGATATTCTGATAATCTGACATTGGCCCGGGCCATGAAGGGGCGGCAAAACCTGTAACTGAAAGAACTTTATCGTGTCATCCAAACCCAAGCACAAGCTGAATCGCAGTGACCTCGCGTCCTACCGCCGGTTGCTGCAATATACGCGTCCTTATTTGGGGCGGCTGGCGTTGGGCGTTCTGTTCGGCTTGATTTTCGCAGGGGCTAATACGGGGCTTCTGGCGTTTATGAAAAACGGGATTCCGTATTTTTACAACACCCAGACGCCGCGCAGCACCATCATTTTGATTGCAATGGTGCTGCCGCTTGTGGCGCTGGTGCGGGGGATTGCCGATTTCATCACCCGTTATCAAATCCGCTGGGTGGGCTCGCGGGTGGTCATGGATCTGCGGAATGCGATTTTCAAGAAGTTGAATGAACTCTCCCTGTCGTACTTTGTGTCCAGTCGTGCCGGTGAACTGATTGCCCGCACCACCAATGATCCCATGGCGGCTGAAAATGCCGTCTCGGTGGTGGTGGAGGATCTGGCCAAACAACCCCTGACGTTGATCGGGGCGGTGGGGTATCTGGTATGGATTGATCCGTGGTTGGCGTTCATCAGCCTGGTGCTGTTTCCCATTTGCATTATCCCGGTCGCCATTTTCGGTCGCAAAGTCCGCCGTTTCACGCGCGAGGCGCAGCAACGCGTGGCGGATCTGGTGTCGGTGTTGCAGGAGATGATCGGCGGGGTCCGCGTCGTCAAGGCGTTCGGCATGGAAGCCTATGAGGGACGTCGTTTTGGCGAGCAGAATCTCGCCTTTTTCCGGCGGACGATGAAAGGTGTTCGAGCGAATTCTTCGGTGGAGCCGATGATTGTTTTCATTTCCTCTTTTGGTGGCAGTATGGTGTTGATCTATGCGTGGGCGCGTGGCATGCCGTTCAATGATTTTTTGACCTATGCCACGGCGCTCTTCATGATGTATGAGCCGGTCAAGAAAATCAGCCGTATCCATCTTCAGGTCCAGCAGGCCTTGTCCTCGGCAGACCGGATCTTCGATTTACTGGACACGCCGGTAGATGTGAAGGAAAGAGACGGGGCGGTTGAATTCACCGGGCCTGTGCAATCCATCACCTTTGACAAGGTGGTTTTCGCGTATGGCAAGGAGCGCAAGATTCTGGATGGCGTCGAACTTGATGTTCAGGGAGGGCAGCGCATTGCGATTGTGGGTGGGTCGGGTTCAGGGAAGACAACCCTGGTCAGCCTCCTGCCGCGTTTTTACGATGTTACAGGCGGGGCCATGAAGATCAATGGCCGTGATGTCCGCGATTTCACCATCCCTTCGATCCGGCGAATGATGGGAATCGTGACGCAGGATACGGTGCTGTTTAACGATACGGTGGCCAACAATATCAGCTATGGATCGAAAGAGGCGTCACGTGAGGAGATGATGGCTGCCGCCAAACGTGCCTATGCCCATTCCTTCATTATGGAGATGCCGCAACAGTACGAGACCGTCATCGGGGACCTCGGGGTGCGTTTGTCCGGCGGGCAGAAACAACGGCTGGCTATTGCACGCGCAATGCTCAGGAATCCACCCATTATGA
>JBAXDB010000066.1:0-13930 GCA_037141135.1 bacterium
AGATGAACAAAAAACGCTATTATCGCTACCTTCATGCCCGCGTCAAGCCAGCAACATTTTCCTCAATGAATAATCCAGTTGCTGGCCGGCGGCAAAACTAAACCGGTTCAGCGTCGCTACCATCACGCACAGTGCCCGCGCGGACGTTCCTGTCGGAACGTGCGGCGACGCAGTGAACATGAATAATGAAATCGGCGGGCGAAGAAGGCGGGCAGACGGTGAGACATCAAACCCTCATACACGGAGAAAGATGAGAAAACAATTCGGACTTATTTTATAGGCCGCTCTTGCCGAATATTGATTAATTCACTTGACATGTCATCCAACAAAAGGACAATGAAATTCATGAAGTTGCTACAAGCGAGCAAGATTCAGATAGGCGCGAGCATCTTGATGTTCGCGATCAGCAGCAAAGTCTGGGCCGATACCACCCCAATCGATGCCAATCTCACCGAGGATGGCATGACGATGATCGAATGTAATGTGCGTGATCCAAAGGAGAACAAGGGCATTTTCAGCCAGGCATCTAAAGGGGCTGAGAACCCCCTCAAATCCACAAAAGTCGACGGTTACCATTACAATCTTTATATTCCCAAAGGTTACTATACCAACGCTGATTATCGGTATCCTTGTCTCTTTATCTCGTCGCCTGGAGGTAATGCGGGCATGGGAAGTTTCGATCAGCATCTGAAACGTGACGAGTGGATTGTCGTGATGCTACAGGAATCGCGCAATGGCTCTCCGGACTGGCTTCGCAATTTTCTGGCTGCCCATGATGATGTGATTGAGCGAGTTCGGATTGCCAAAGGCGCCAAATTCGCCACCGGCATGTCCGGCGGAGCGCGTTGCTCCAGCGTCTACGCCACGATGCGACCTGGCTTTGCTGGTATTATCTGTCAAGCAGCAGGTTTTGCCTATCAATTCGAGCCCGATTTCGACCCCTATCAAAAGTTTCCGGCTAAAATCCTTGTAGCAGCTACCTTCGGTGATAATGACGGGAACCTCCCCGAGAGCCAAAATATCCGCCGGAATTTGAAACAGTGCCGTACGCAAGTTCAATTTTTCAAAGGCGGGCACGAGTGGTGCCCTTATGATGTATTTGATGCAACCTTGGATTGGATGGAGAGTATCCTGTTTGTGGAAACCGCCAATGAGATAAATACGGAAGGAAAGACGGGCAAACTCGAGGATCCGGGGGAAGATGCCTTTCGCTGGTATTACCGGAAATGTGAGCGGCTTCTAGCCGCATCCACAGCCAAGCCAGCACGGGGTTTGATTCTTGAGCGCCTTCGGGCGGTAATTAAAAAGGGGAGTCTCGGGAAAGATAAATTGATCGCTGAAGCAGACGGGACGTGGAAGTCAGAATTGGATACCTTGCACGCCTCACCGGAGTTCAAAGAATTTGACGCGACGGTTCGGCAGGCGTTTATCGAGGCGCAAAAAGATGAAAATGAATACACGGACGTTATGAAGTGGGGCACGGCCAAAGATTTGAAAATGGAATACTCGGTCACAGCATACGCAATTCTACAAAAAACGATTAAAGCCTATAGAGCAATGCTAGAAAAATATCCGGATTCACCGCTGAGTTTTACGGCAAAGCATTCCTTGACATCGCTGGAAGTGGAATCTTCGAAAATGCAGATTGATGATGATTGGCGCACTCATCGCGACCCGCGCACACAAGAACTGGCTGAAGGGTTAAGGAAGACCGCAGAACTCGCCGTCACGAGCGGAAACACAAAGACTGCTATTGAATCCTATCTTAACCTTTACATCTTTTATCCCCTCACAGACGCCGCTACGGGTTCCGATACCGCTCTGGAGAAATTGGTCAACACCGCCGATGAAACAACACTGGCAAAACTGGCATTTGCCGACAAACACCCCAGGACCGGGTTTATCCTGATGTGTCAAGCAAGGGAGTGTGGCAACCTGGCTTTCGGAAAACGCCTGATGTTTCGAGAATTAGCGTGGCGAACTCAGCCCCAGGACTTCGAAGCCATGTCACTTCTGGCTTTCACACTTTGCGAGGGAGACACAACCGCTGTTCTACGAGCCGCAAGACTGGCCGAGCAGGCATTGGAACTGTGTGATGCGTATTATCCAGCCTGGGAGGCAAAAGCAATGGCGGCGTTCAAACTCGGACACGAAAAAGAAGCAAGACAGTATGCCAGATCAGCGTTAGACTTTGTGCCGGAAGATAAACGTAATGCCTTGAAGAAATCACTCGGCAGTATACTGAGGTAGCGGTTGCGACAAATTAAGAAAGGTTATCAATGCATAAGAAATTCGGTTTCCTGATGTTTATGATTGGTTTGTTTTTGGCGTTATCGGTCGCTCAAGGCGAGGAGAAAGCAATACCCTACTTCAACGTGTCCGGCGTCTCCAATACTGGTCCCTATACAGTCCTGATCGTTAGCGTGACGGACAACTCCCCTGCCCAGATAGGAGGAATCCGACCTGGAGATCGGGTACTGGCGTTTGACGGGATACGTATTCGTTCTCTCTTTGAATTCAAGCAATACCTGAATTACTTCACAAACAAATCAGCCGTGCAGGTAACAGTCCGTCGGGGTTCCGAGAACATATTGCTCAACGTTAAAGACATTCCCAACACACGAATGATTGGATGCATTCTTCACGATGAAAGCCCCAGCATTTGGAACATGCTGCTAAAGAGATGGAACATCAAGCCGGATGACTTCCTCGATCTTCCGCCTAAAGCTCACAACGACGCAGATGTTCAGTTGGACGCAATCATCGGGTCGTTCATGGAAGCGTCCCCGCCCCCCGCCAGTCCCGTCGTGACCCAGGTGGCTTATTTTCCCGCCAGAGCCCAGGAAGCCCTCTGGACTCTGGGCGCTTCGCACTCCGATGCCGCACGTAACTGGGTGATTGGATTATTTAAGGTTTATTGCGCCATAGTCTGTCAGCATTACGGGGAAGTCGATGCGCTGATTGCCAAATATGGACTCCTCAAAACCAGCCATGATCCATTTCTTGACAGTTTAGTCCGTTTCTATACTCATGTCGCCAAATCGCCCCCGTCTCTGGAAAAAAGTGTGCCACTCAAGGAATACGGCGTAGACGCCATGTATTTTGCCGTCTGCTACCCTTATCCTTTCGTCCCGGAGAGACGATCGAACTGGTTCTCCTTTGACCCGGGCTTTGAACAATTATTTAACAAGGCGACATCGGGCGATGCGGAACTGGAGCAAAAAGTGAGTGAAGCAGCTATGAACTATGCGTACCGTATTTCGAACTCACCTTCTAGTTATCTTAATCGTGTGAAAGCTGCCATCATCGATCAGAATCAGCATGGGGGATGGCCGATGCGTCATACAGTACTGTACAAAGAGGAATCGTTATTAGCCTGCTTGTCGACACTCAAAGAAAATCTGGATAAGCATCCGCAAGAGAGCGTCCCCACGGCATTCGCGCTTCTGGCACCGTCACTTCTCGCCGATGATCTCGCATCTTTCACCAAAAGCTACAAGATAATCTTTGATGCGGGGACCCGTGAGTTAGGAACTGCGAATTCCTTCATCGCGAACACATTGAGACTTTGGAGTCTGCAACGGCCGAAGCATCTTGCCGTTCAGTTGTCCATCAACAACAAGTTACCGATACCGGAGGTCTATACAGTGCTCTCCCGCCTTTCTCCCGATATCAAGGAACGTGCACAAAAAGGCTATTTCATAAGGCAAGGACAGTGCGTCCAGGATCTGGGCGCGTTCTGCAAATCCGATCCGTATCTTGTTGCGCGTGCCTTGACCGAAACAAGTCCTCAGCCACTACCGTAGCAACAGGATGTCGGTTCCCTGGTGTTGCCATGAACCTTCGCCCTTGATGTAAAGATTCAGTTCGATTTTATCCGCCGCTCCCAAGTCCTGAGCAGCAGGAAAAACAAGTAGCTCAAGGGGTTCCACGTTGTGAGTCCGGTCAAAGTAGAAATCCGGATAGGTGTCGGCATCCATGTCTTGGTTCAGCACATCCCCGGCGTCCTCAAAGTCCCCATCCCCGTTGGCATCCACAGCAACGATCCTGCCGGTTCGTATGCTCAAAAACTCCACCCGACAAGGCACAGATGACACGACACGGATATTTTCAACCGTTGCATTTGTTCCACGATAGTAGAGCTCGTGGTAAAAAGTGCTATGGAAGAAGGGGTTGGTTTTCTCCTGTGAGACGTTGACGATGGCTGTCTGGCGGCTATCGCCGCTACTTGCCAAAAACCACTCGGCTGATGCATTTGTTGAGCCATTCCACTGCAAGGTGACTTTCTCCTGACCATTTGAATGTGCCGCCATGGTCTGCAGATAAACAACACGGGCCTCCCCCGATGGTATGGAGATAGCCTGTACCGCCCGATCAGTTATCGCGCCCCTATCGACATCAACAGTCCACCACAAACCAGTTATCGACCATTCCGCAGTTGCCACGCCGTTCAATACAAGGTCACCGGTAAGTGTATCGGCATTGGTGTTGAACAGGAAAAATCTGGCATGGGCATATTCATCAGCATTTACCTGCGTTCGTATCGACACTGGACTAATGACCGGAGTCCGGTTATCAGCAAGGGCGATTGATCCGTTTTCTTCCGGCATCGGCTCAGGACTCCCTGTGTTGCCAGGCCGCGCCATTTTTTGCTGTTTTTTCGCTATTTCCGCTTGGCGCGATTTCACGGCATTTTCCGCAGTCCATCGTTTTTCATGGTTACTTATAAATGCAACAAAAGCCGATTTCTCTTTCTGATACCGCGCCATTGTGGGCGCAGGCATCTTTGGATATTGCCGCAAGAATGCCTCGATACGTTGCCACACGCGGTCGGCCTCCGGTGCATTTCCGTCCTCAAGATAAAGATGCGCAAGTCCCAGGAGCATATGCAGCGCCCTGAAGTGCAAATTAAGACTCATGCACAAATCAAAGGCATTATTCCAGGTCTGAATGGCCAGCGCAGTCTGCCCACTGGCCCCCAGGGCAAGGGCATACAATTCGTAAACCTCGGGTTCCTGATACTTGAGCCCCAGACCCCGTCGCAAAGCCAGTGCTTCAAGACAATCCCGCGCAGCCTCAATGGGACGATTCAGTTTGAGCAGACATCGGGACCGCACAACTTGAGCGTCTGCCTGCGTCTTGTGATGCTTGCGATCGTTAGCTTCCGATACCACGGCGTTGAGCATGTCAAGCGCATCCGAGGTTCGTCCCAAGTCGTTAAGAATCTCAGCGAAGATAATCCTTCCCCTTAGGATGAATCCCGTATCTCTTGTGTCCCGCAACTTCTCCAGAGCCACAGTGGCCATTGTTAGATTTTTTTCAGATACACCGTCCTTGAAAGAGAGATATTTGGCATGTCTCAGACTCGCCAGTTGATCCTCAAACGCATATTGATCCCGCACCGGCAATTCCACTCGTTCTTTGGAATACGCTGCAGCTCTCGAATATTCTTCTGAGAAAAAGGCGAATTCGGCCAAGTCGTCCAGCAAACCCTTAACCGCATAGTTTTCTTCTATCCAGTCTGTCCAGTGCTGCAAATGCACTGATTTGGCTTGTTGAAGGAGGTCCATCATGGACTTTTCGTATTCGTTCATCTCACCCACTTGCAACCGTTGCCGCGCCACTTCGCGTTCGATATAAATCATAAATACTGTCTGCCACGGAAGCTTCGCATCTTTATTTTGGGCGTCCTCAATAAGCATATCTTCACTTAAATGGAGAATCTCGTCCAATACGTGGTGTGCAGCGGCGGTTTTTCCCTGTTCCATTAAACACAAACGCCTATCGAGCATAAGCAATGTAACTTCAATAATCGCTGACAGGCGAGTATCGTTATGGTCATAATGCAAGTTTTTAAATCTAACCATCTCAGCCTTCTCGAAACTATCTATTGCGGCATCCAGCGCCCCGAATCGTAATTGAAGACGACCGAGCCACCAGAAAGCATATACAGCATTCTCAAAGTCAAGGTATGCCTCGGCATCACGTTCAATCTTCGGCGCAATGTGCTCAAAAGATTTCAAGGCTTCATTAAGCTTTTCAGCCTTTCTCAGCGCCAACGCGCGCTCATATAAGTCTTTGGGGCCACCCGGCTCCCCCTGCTTCCCGGGGACGGGACTATCTCCTATCGAAATCGTCGATGCGATCATGTTTGTCCACACGGCAATCGAAGTGCAGTCTAATCCATTTGTGATGTTGGCCTGTGCAATGACGACACCCGGTCGGCAACCGACATGGTGATCGCCAACCGTTGTTGCACTGATTCCAAACCAACAGGAGTTGGTGCGGCCGTCCATCGACCACCACGGCAGATCTCCCGGGCCAGACTTTCCTCCCAGGTAGATCTCGACCCTTCCAGCATCTATATTATTCGAGTTTGCGTCAAAGAAAGGATACATCATCAGGATATCGTCGTATCCATCGCCGTTG
This sequence comes from bacterium, assembly GCA_037141135.1. Lineage (GTDB taxonomy): Bacteria > Verrucomicrobiota > Kiritimatiellia > CAIKKV01 > CAITUY01 > JAABPW01. The sequence goes on from JBAXDB010000066.1 coordinate 6,430, forward strand.
ACATCGCCCGCTGGCGCTCCAATATGGGTCAATGCGACAAAGTCCTGTAAGCCCTGATGCATCCAGGATGCTGTCTTCGTGAGACCTGTCACCGAGCCTCCGTATAGGGAGAGAAACCCTTCGCGATAATGCCCCACGTCGCGGTGTGCTGCGCTAATCAGAACATCATCGATTTTGTCGCCATTAACATCACCGGCGCCGGCCACAACACTGCCAAAATATTCAGCCTGTGTCCTCCCCTCTGCGAACCATGTAGCATTCGTCACCAGCATCTTCCCATTTCCCTGAAACAGGTATGCGCGTCCTTCCCGCGAGTTGAAGTGATCATCAATGGCAAAACCCAAATCCAGATTCAAGTCGGCAACAAATGAAACATCTTCTTTCTTTGAGTAGGCGGGAGATCCCACAATGACGTCCACCGCCCCGTCCCCATTAACATCGCCCGCCTCACTAACCGACCACCCAAACCGTGATCCGGGCTGTTCACCCCACGCCTCCCATTGAACCGCCTCAGAAAGCCCTGAGAGCGAGCCAGTAAAAATGACCGCCCGCCCGACTTTCCCCAAGGCAGATGCGGCGAACGGTGCCCCCACAATAATGTCTCCGTACTTGTCGGCATTGATGTCCCCCGCACGGTTAACGCACTGGCCGAATTCGGCTCCGTTTTGGCCGCCTGTCGCAGTCCAGTTGGGTTCCGATGAAAGTCCCGCAGCCGAACCATAGAATACACAAACCCTGCCCTCGTTTGTATAGGCACCCGTGTAATCTGGTGCGCCTATAATGATATCGTCGAATCCGTCACCATTAACATCCCCGGCAAATGCTGCGGAAAGCCCATACTCCTCGTCCGCTTGGGTTCCGCACGACATCCAATCAGGTGCTGCGGAGAAACCGGTTGGAGATCCGTAGTAAACAAAAGCGGCCCCACTGCGTATCTTGTCTATAAGGTATTTGGGCGCACCCACAAGTAAGTCAGCATATCCGTCGCCGTTAATATCACCGGACGCCGACATGGATGATCCGAACCACGATCCAACTTGTGGTGAATGTGTGATCCCCACAGCACCATCAGGGGTTGCGTGTTCGGCAGACAAGGTCGAACTGCCAACCGCAAAGACCATAATTGCTGATGCAAGCAGGAATACGGAAGTGTTCTTTTTCATTTAGATGCTCCCCTGTTCCGGTTGTTTCTCACAGCATTCCCACCCGCGCCCTGTGGTTGCCAGTCAGAACCTGAATGGAAGTACATCAAATCGGCTCAACCAACACAATACCAGATGATGGCTGGGCTGGAATCACCAGCCGGAATCATCCGCGATATCTGCTTTCCCTCCTTCACCACCGCCATCAAGCCGTCCCGCGCCATCTCCCCGTCATCAAACACCCGGCAATTCGCATTAACTTGCCGCCTAATACTTGTCTGATAATAGAAATGACGTTTCTGGAGACCGTTCAAGGTCAACCCACCCCTGACCCCTCCAAGGAGGGGAGCTTGCTAACTAGTTTCAACCCAACGAGTTCCCCTCCTTGGAGGGGTCAGGGGTGGGTTCCGGGCGTAGAGAGTCGTTAGTTGGAAGCTGAAAAAATTATTTCGAGATAGTTCATAATTGCTGTCAAACACCATCCGCCGATCCACCACCCGCGACATGATATGGTAATAGGCCGCCCTAGCCTCAACGATTCTCGCCGTTCTTATGGTTTCTCCTTCCAGGGAAACCCGACATGGCTATCCCATGATTCACATAACGGCTAAGGCGATCATTATATTGTAACTTATTTTAACTAATTGCCTGTCCCCGGGATTTCCGGGATTTCGCCCGGGATTTCTTTTGGCGGAAATCAGTGTGGAGGTTGGCGCTGAAAATAGTATTCTAATCAGTTTAGCATAGGTTTTAGTGATGAATGGACACGGTGTTGAAGAGTAGACCCCCCTCCATGAAAAGGTCGCTGGACCCACACAGCCTTTGCAAACTTTGCGCCCTTCCATGGAACTAGGAAAACTTAAGCGTACCGAAAACGAAAAGGACAAAAAGTACGGCGAATAAAATCGCAGTGGCAAATTTCACGAGCGCTGCCCGCTGTTGCAACCACACCGTCAGTCGTTCGCTTCGCAGACCACCGTAGGCCCCTGCAAACACCACCAACAACGGCACAATGAACGCCAGATTGTAGAGTGCCAAATAGGCTACAGTCCCCACCCGGCCTTGCCCGGTCTTCAGCATATAAAGCATCGTCGGCGCATACACCTGCCCTGTACAGGCCAGTTCCAATACGGCAATCACCAGTCCCGCTACAAAGGCCGCCACCACAAAATGACGGTGCTTCGAACTGCGACGCACCGCATCATGAATTTGCGCCTTCAAGACCCCGGGTAACTGCAAAACCATGTCCCCCATGCGCCCTCGCATGCATTGGATACCGTCCCAAGCACTCAGCAACGCTACACCCGCTACAAAAACTGCCATTCCCCAGTTTAGAATCAACCCGAACCGGCGCAGTAACGATAACCGCACCACAATTTCAACCAAGCCCAAGCCCAGCAAAAAGTACGCAATAAAAATCCCCACCACAAAGGCACTGCCAACAGCTAGGATTTCACGCGGCCCACGCCGTGCAATCTGAAGATATGACAACAAAAAGATGATCGTCGCAAACGCACAGGGATTAATTCCATCCAGAAGCCCCGCCCAAAACACGATCCACAAACTCATCGCAGAGTACCGCTCACCCAACGTCCGATCTGCCTGAACCAGCGCCTCACCACTCACCTGACGCCAGTCCGTCTCCGTCGCCTCGGTCCGACTCAACAGCCTACCTAACCGCTCAAATGTAATTTCACTCTTGATCAAATTACCCGCCCCGCAAAAAATGGCTGGCGCGGTAAGACGATATTTATCGGGCACCTCAAAACGATCGCACAAGGCCTCATTCACCCTCGCATCATCAGGTTTACGAATATCCATGACCTCAATGACCATATCCTTAAATTCGGTCCGTAAGGCCTTTAATAATTCCTCTACCCGTTCACAATCGCGACAACCGGGATTGCGGAAGAAAACCACCAACCGTTGCGACTCCACTCCCGCCACGCTTCCTGTTATCGCCATCACCACCGGTGCGCCCTGCACACGGACTGTGACCGATGTCCCTGCGCCAGAATGAGTATGTTCCGATCCGTTCCTGCGCAGTACGACCTTCACCTTGTTGGTCGATTTCCCCGTTTCCGTCACCAACTGTTTCCGAAGGGTAGCCAGACGACCGTCATCGTCATCGGTCTGTGCCATCACGACATCCAACAGGGCCAGGACATCGCTCACATCCAATTCCCGCAACCAACTCACCGGCGTCTCCTGCAGGAGGGAAGTGAGCCGGTAGGATAAGTTCCGCTTCTCAGGAGCGGCCTCCAGCATTGCCGTGAGCATACGCAGATCCGCCTTTTCGCGGTTGGAGAATAAACTCATCGCCGCCGCACTGCTCACCGGCAAGGACGTATCCCGGCTTAACATCGTCAACACCTCAACTACAGGCGGGGCCAGCCGTTTCCGGCTGCCAGTCGAGTAGGAGAAACTACTCAATCCGTCAGCCACCGTCTCCGCATCAAAATAGATCGTCCAGGGAAGCGTTCCTTCCCGGCTGTACACCGCCGGAACCACCGCCCGGACCCATTCGGACGTATCCCGGGCCACCGTCTGGACTTTCGCGAGAAACTCGACAGGCTGATGCTTGCCAAGCGCATACCACGCCGCGCGCCGCACAAACGGATTCTCGCTATTCAGATAACGGGCCACGAACGCCTGGTCACCTTCCCGCCAGCACGCCTCAAGTAACGTCAGCGACAATATGCGATGGGAATCGTCGTACCGTTTCTCCCCATTATTCCCCAAAACCGTCCGAACCGTGGTTCCGATCTTCCGGCGAATCGACGCCCGCCGCACGGCCTGATACCACTGGTATGGCTCCTTGAACAGATCGGGAGGATTCAGCACAGAGCCCGGCTCAAAGACCGCATCGATCAGTTCCTGTATCAGGGACTCACCCGCCGAATCTTTCAGGCAAAGCGAGACAGCCGCCTGCCGGACATCAGCGGAAGGATCCCTCAATAAGCGTTTCACCAATGGCAAAGTTACATCACCCCGGCATTGGCCTGCCCGCTTGGCCACCCTCAGTCGTTCCTCGGCAGTCCGTAAATCCAACGACTCCACCAGAAACGGCACCCCCGTGCCTTTCCCCATGGCCATCAACATCAGTGCCGCCGAAAATCTCATTTCAGGATCGCGCGTGGGTGCCAGATAGACCAGGGCTTCATTCACAATCCCCACACTCTCCTTCGACAAGTTCGTGCTCACCCACTCCACCACACCGGCAGGTTGGACGTCACCGGACGTCTCCACCTTCGTGACCGTCTCAATGGCCGTAGCCGGCCCGAAGGCACTGAAAATATCCTGAAGGCTGGCCTGCTCTGGCGCCGGACTGCCCCCCCCATTTGTCACCGCGTTCGTCATCACCGGAGGCGCCGCCGGGTCAGCTGAAAACGCCGAGAAAAGATTCGCCAGGGCATCGCCCCCCCCGCCATCCGCCTCTGAAGTGCCTGATACCACAGGTTTCGCAACCAATTGCTCAAAATCCTCGGTGTCGGCCGAGTCAATCCCACTGGAAGAAGAATGCCGCTCCTCGTCAGAGGGATACGACTCGAAAACGGACTGAACCTTCTCCTTAACGCCATCATGCAGCACTTTTGCCAATTCCGTCTGGATCTCGGCGTTACGTCCCCCGCCACGTGCCACAACCCGGATGGCCGCACAGGCCACATCGCTGTTCGCATCATGCACATAGGGCATCGCCAACCGCCAGGAGTCAGAGCCCCCATCGCCCAACCCCTCCAGCACCGACAACAGCACCTCGGGCTCTTTGCCTTTTAACGCCGGACCAAACGTCGCCGGAATCGGCGTATCCATCTGCCGCAAGGCCGCCACAATCGGCCCTTTCAACTGGTCATCCTTGAGGAATATCTCCGAAAGTCGGCCGGTCGCCTTTTTCGCCGATAACGCAGTAAGGGTCAGGACTGCCGTGCGGCGTACAAATGGATCCGGATCGTCCAGGCATGCCACGACTTCTCCCCCCGCACTTGAGGCCCGGAGTTTCCCAATGGCCTCCAAGGCCGCCGCCCGCACCCGCCAACGGGGACTCTTCACACAGTCCTTCACGGCATTCGCCGCAGTAGTCGATTTCGTACGTGCCAGACTCGCCAATGCAGCTACTGCCAGATCCTCATTGGCATGGTTAAGGAAAGGGCCGATCAACTCCACCGCCTTTGCGCCTTTCAAACTTCCTGCACCCCGGACAATGGCGTGAATCACTTCCTCGTCCTTTTCGATCTTCAGCAGGTCGCTCAAATATTTAGACGCCCCGTTCTTACCAGCCGTAATCAGGCTGTCAACGGCGACTTCCCGGATCAGGGGGTCCGTATCTGCCATAAAATCGGCCAACACGGGCATGGCGCGTTCCCCGGCTGAGGCCGCCGCTGCCAGGCTCCGTAACCGCTCGTCCTGATTCCCGAAGACCAGGCGGTGAACAATCCGGGCGCGTTCCGTCCCCAGCAAATCGGGCAACAGCAGGAAATAGCGCACTTCCTTGACCCGGCGCAACGCTTCCTCCTTGTCCGTCGTGGCCGAGGCCAACCATGACTCCAAAACCGGGACCACTGATTCGCCCGCCTGCTCCAGCATCCGCACGGCCCGCGCGGAGCGATCTCGGTCGCCGGACGCCAAGTCACGGACATAACCGATAATCTGTTCTTCCGTCAGCGGTGCAAATACCCGTTGAGTTTCGTTGGAACCACTCACCGCCCAGCCATGCCAGCGCTCCAATGCCTCCCGGTTCGCCTCGGCATCAAACCAGGGGTCATACCCGTAAGTGTTGCCAGCCACCTCTTCCAGCATCTCAAAGGTTCCAAGCCGCACAGACAGTTGTGAATGCTTCAATAATGCCACCCATTCGAGACGGGGATAAGGCTCATGGGCAAGCATCGCGTTATGCAACGGGGACCGGCATTCTTTACTACCAAGGCCAGCCATCATGTCCGGCCACTGCGCCCCCGTAACCTCTTTGGCCTGTAACGCCTTCAACCATTTCCCCAGCGCTGGCGGCGATGCCCCTCTCTTCCCGCCCCCTTTCCGATAGTCATCAAGAAATCCCAGGAATGTCTCCTTATTCATGAATCCTTCACTGATGGCCTGAGGTCGGCCATCACCGGAAAGGATCATCGTCAGGGGAACGCCGCGCACCTGAAATTCCTGCGCGATTTTAGGATCGCGTGAGGTATCGATCGCGACACAGATGAAGCCTTCCAATGCGGCCAGGATTTCTTTTTCCGCCAGTGTTTCCGTCTTTAACCTCACGCACCAGGGGCAATCCGGCGAGGAGAACACCAGCAGAACCGGCTTTAGCTCGTTGCCGGCACGCGCCAGGGCCCCGTTCAGGTTCTCGGTCCATGTGACCGCAGGAACGGAGGCCGGCTCCCCCCACCCGACCGCGACCAACAAGCAGATCGCCAAAGTCATGATATAATTCCGATATTCCATACACCCTTCTCCGCCGCCGCCTCAATGCGTCAGCGCGTACACCAGGATATTCACATTAACTTCCATTGAATTCACAATTTCATTCCCGCCACAGCAACAACACCCGACTGTATGCGCAGTGTCATTCAAACCCTGCGAGGAGTAAATCACCACCCACTTGCCGTCATTCTCAATCCCTTCCAGATAAGGATCCGCCCCGCCATGACTCAACTTCAGTTCCTTGATCGTTTTAACGGTCTTGAACATGGCATGATCCATATTGATCCGGGTTAGCTTCCGGTCGGACAGAACCTGGTGCATCTCGCGGCGGAAGGCCCGGTCCCACTCCTTGCTGGAACACCCGGCAGAGGCCAGCAGGAACCCGCCCCGGGTCAGGTACTTTTTCAGGTTCTCCCGCTCCTTGACCGAGAGATAAAATTCCTTCTCACCCGTCATCACCACAAACGGAAAAGAAAAAAGCTCCTCGGAATCGAGCTTCACACTTTTGAAGCGGCGCTCCGTGGCGATGGTACTCTCACGCTGAACCGCACTCAGAAACTCATCGCTGAAACAGCGCGACGTCTGCGTCCCGGCGTAAATCAAATTTGCACAACGGATCGCCGCCTCCTTTGCCATCACGGGACTACAGAACATCAATACACAAAAGAGTTTGAACAGAAAGTCACAAGGAACGCGAAGGGGGGAATAGGGTTTCCTTTTTTTAATCATGGTTTGTTTCCTTCCTGTCCATTCTGGAAATACCGCTTCACCGCATCACGATACTTCACCGGCAACCGCTCATACTGAACAGCCTCACCGGCCGGCGTTAACGAATCGCCCCCGCGCAAGCGCTCCACCACATCATGACCCCGCCCGGCTCCCCCTGTGGTCAAGTCCTGATTTAAAGTTGTCACTTTGTCGCATTGCATATCATCCTTTTT
>JBAXDB010000067.1:0-13806 GCA_037141135.1 bacterium
TCTAGAATACGTCCAGGTGAAACGGCATAGGCGCTTCGCAACGTCCACGCGAGTTCAAATAAGACAGGCGGTCCGCTGACCAGTTCAATTTTACCTGATTCCGCGGAGGTGAAGAGCGCTTGGGCTTTTTCGTGCTGGCCGTCATCATCTTGTGTGAAAAAACGGAGAAACACATTGGCATCCACGAAAACCCGTTTCACGCGGTGCCTCGTGATCGTTTCGCGGCCTCACCCGCCATCGCTTTTTGTTCACCCGCCCGTGATTTGGCCTTTCCAAGCACTCCACTGAGGGAAAGTAAATTGCCGGGGGTCCGGATGATAATCCGGTCGCCCAGGGTTTCGATTAACAGCCGGCTTCCTGCGTGTAGGCCCAATGCCCTCCGGGCATCAGCTGGAACCGTAAGTTGACCTTTACTGGAAAGTGTGGCAAATGTCATCGTTTGATCTCCTTTACAAATGTAATAATGTAAGAAAATATAACATAAGTAAAGCGCCTAGTTTTACTATCAGACCCTGAGCCAAGACGCCGCCAGGGACAGCCCATGATCCGGATTTCGAAAGAAAATTTAACATGGATATACAGGATTCACAGGATAGGGAAATAGGGATAGGTAATATTCAACTTATCCTGTGCATCCTGTATATCCATGTTAAACCCTTCTGCGGCTCAGAGACAACCCCTGCTTTGGCATCAACAAAACAGGCCTATACTGGATAATTGTTTACAAATGATGGAGAAAACAACATGTCAACCACAACCCTGTCGATTCGGATTCCTACTTCGGAGGCCGCTCAATTCACGCGTCTCGCGCGCAATGTCGGCCTTGACCGCGCCACGCTCCTCAAACAGGCGCTTCGCGAAGGCTGTAACGAGGTCCTTTTCGAACGGGCTGGGGCCGCGTACCGGAAAGGTGAGGTCACCCTGTCTCGCGCCGCCGAAATGGCGGGGATTTCGCTGCGCGATATGATGCTCCGCCTTCATTCCGCCGGCATAACCCTCAATTATGGGGTCCAGGACTTGACTGAGGATATGCGCTCATGATCATCGTCGCGGATGCGAGTCCTCTGATATTTCTCGCCAAGATCGGGCAATTGGCGCTGATCGCCCGCCTGTTTCCCGTAATGAGGTGTTGACCCTGGCGCTCCGCCGCCGGGCCTCGTACCTGCTTTCCGATGACCGTCTTTTGCGCCAACTGGCCGTGGGGGAGGGGCTCTGCCCCATGGGTACATTGGGTATTCTTCTGAAAGCGTTGGAGCGGGGGCTGATGACGCGGATCCAAGCCCGCCAATGGATTGAGGCGCTTGTCCAGCAACACCAGTTCCGGATCAGTATTGAAGTCTACGATGCCACTCTTCAACGTATCGAGCGAGCCGCCAGGGAACCCTCTGATTAGGCCGATGAAGAGATGATGAATGAGGATTTATTCAATGTGGGAGGGGCGCTCCGTGCCGCGACAGGCTTATGGGAGAACATGACCCGGACAAGAGTCGCCGCGGCGGCCCTTCGACAATGCTCAGGGCAGGAGCGCGCCTCCCACATTGAGGGAACACGAGGGCGCCTTCGCTCAAGGTGGCGTTCGACGTCCTCGGCGAACGCATTGTCCATTGAAGGTCACTGGATAGACCTGCAGCCGCCGGGGACGTCGGCTGCCACCTGTGCTGCGCTCTTGGATATGACCATCCTGTATATCTCCGCCACAGGCGGATGCGCCTGTGGCGCACATGTTAAACGCCACCAGGGTCCGGATGCTCATCGGATCAAGCGGTTCAATAGGAGGTCTTCCACGTTTCTCCGGGCATCTAGAACGGCGAGTACATACACCTGGTCGGCCTCGATACGGTACATAATGCGCCATGATTTATGGAGGAGTTCCCTGTACAACATAACCTGCTGAGCCTGTAGTTCAGGGACGATCCGGCCCCGTTCGGGGAACTGGCAAAGCGTTTCTGCTCTGAGACGAATCTCGTTTAGGATGTTAACGGCGGTGGAAAGATCGCCCCGGGCAATAAATTCGATCACCCCATTCAGGTCCGCCTCTGCCACATAAGTCCATTGCACGTTATACCGGCCACGGAGCGTCATCGCGTCGCCTTTTGTGCGGCTAATTTTTTCTCCATTCGGATGAAAACCTCCGCTTGCTTGTGGAGTCGCCCGGCCCGGACGTCTTCCTCGCCCTGGACAAGAAGCTTGAGCATGCCCATCGCGGCCCGGGTCTGCTCGTAAGTTTCCGGGTCTTGCAGAATGGCGCGGGCATGGCCGCTCTGGGTAATGACCACAGGGCGGTGTGTGTCATTTACCTGATTCAACAGGTCGGCAGCACAGGCCTTCATATAACTGATGGGACGGATATCTTCGGATGTTTTCATGGCATCTCCCTTCCAGACTTAATTCGATACCATAAAAAGACCTGCTAGTAGAGCAAATATTTAAACTGCCAGGGAAGCGGAGAAGAACGGCCTAGAGAAGACTTTGGGCTTTTACTTGTCAACTTAACAACCCAACAACTTAACAACTTCCGCTGGCGTCCTTGATGCGGGCGCGCAGCGTCCGCATCAAGGACGCCAGCGGGAGGCCGATGACTGGGGCGAGGTCGCCTTCAATGGCTTTTACGATGGCGGCAGAGTAGGGGTCCTGAACGGCATAGGCGCCGGCCCAGGCGAGGGGGCGGGTGCGGGCCACATGTCGGCGGATGCGGGCGGGGGACCAGCGTCGCAAGGTCACCGTGGCGGATTCCACCAGCTTAACCTGACGGGGTGGTTTGCCTTTGGTTTTCGCGGGAATGAGCACGCAGGCGGCGCTGCTGATCCGGTGCGGCTGACGGCCCAACTGCGCCAGCATACGCCGGGCATCGGCCAGGGATTTGGGTTTACCGACGATTTTATTCTCGAAAATCAGGGCCGTATCGGCCCCTATGACGATGGCGCGGGGATAGAGGCGGGCCACCGCCTCGGCCTTCAGGCAGGCCAGAGCCAGCACATGGCGCTCCAGACTTTCGCCCTTGGCAGGGGCCGGTTCCAGGGCCTTGGAGGGAATCTGGTGAAACCTGATCCCCGCCCCCGTCAGGAGAGCCGCCCGGCCTTTGGATTGTGATGCAAGAATCAGGTTCATGGCTGGTAAGCGTAGCAGTCCCATCAGGAGGTGACAAGAAAGCAAAGACGGCCAGCGAGGCCGCTGGCCGTGTACTTGAAAGGCGAAGTGCGAGTCAACAAAGATCACACAAAGATCACACCAGGCGTTTTCACCTGGAGGGCCAGCGGCCTCGCTGGCCGTGTGAATGAGTGGCGAAAGACGAGTCAATGTTTGGATAAGATCTACCTATTGACTGGCCAGCGAGGCCGCTGGCCCTCCAAAAATACAATGCCGGTGTTTTCGCCTGGAGGGCGTATGAATGAATAAACCGTCCAATCCTTCACCACGTGAACACATTCAATTCGCCGGAAAAAGGCCAATCCTCCGGGGCGGAAACCAGTTCCTTGCGTACAGGATTCATTCGCACATAAGAAAGTTTTTCCGTGTATTGATCAAGGGTACGCATTTGTGTATCCCAAAAATCCTTTTGCCATAACGGTCGAGCCGCGGGAAATTCGCGACTGACCATTCGTTTCCAGTATCCGATCCAGGAGGCGAGGGGTTGGGGTGGGGTGATGCCGGGGATACAGAACATATGGATGTGGTCGGCCATGATAACGTAGTTGCCCACCCGCCAATGTTTTGCCTCAGTCCACTTGCCCCGGAGACAGGCATGGAATTTTTGATCGGTCAATATCGCTTTGCGTTGGTGAGTACAAATCGTGACATGAAGGATGATGCAGGTGTTATGGCGGGATACGGGAACAGGGTGGGCAGGGTAGTTGCGATCCAAAAGGGTGTTCATAGGAAGGTAATATATAATTTAATATAGTATAGTCAATAGACCGATTGGCTGGAAGGCCGCCGGCCTCGGCGGCCGTGTGAATAACGAGGCGAAAGACGAGTTCATGACCAGGTGATCTCCGCCTCATTGACCGGCCAGCGAGGCCGCTGGCCCTCCAAAATACCGGGAAAGTGGAATGTATTTATTCCTGGAGGGCCGCCGGCCTGCCCTGAGCAATGTCGAAGGGCCTCGGCGGCCGTGGGCATGAGCTTTTAAAGGGGAAAAATGGGAGAAGTCTTCATCTCCAAAAAAAACCGTTTTGAAAAAACGGGTTTTGACCCTATAATCCCCAGCTATGACTGAACCGGTACCCGAAAACAAAGAGCAATTGATCATTGATTTAAACTTCGTTCCGAGCTGGGCGCGTCGGCCTCCCGATGCAAGACCGGCAGGAGGAGGGGACCGTTTTGAGGGTCAGCAGCGGGATGATTCCCGGCGGCGTGACCGGCCGGAGCGCAATGAGCGACGTCCCAGTTCAGGCGCGCGGCGGCCTGAATTCCGGGACCGGCCCCGTAGTGATTTTGCCCTGCCCCAGCCCAAGCCCGACCCCGTGGATGAGCGGCTGGCGCAGCTGGAAGTCACTTTTCTCCCTGAACGCCGCGGCCTGACGCCGCTGGCACACCGGCTGGGCCGTTCCGGCCGTGCCTATTCGTTATTTGAAGTCGCGGCCCTCTTCCTCAGCAAGCCGGATTATTATCTCATCAAGATCGATGCCCCGGCGTCGCTTGAGAATTTTTCGTTTTTCCAATGCACGGATTGCAAGACGATCTTTCTTGATAAAGAGGCTGCCGCGGCCCATGTCTTTGCCAAGCATTTTGAAAAATTCTGCAAAAAAGAGGTGAAGGAAGTCGAGGCGCCGAAGGGGAATTTTGTGTGTGTCGCCAAGTGCGGACTCTCCAGCATCCTGCTCGGACCGCCGAATTACCATGGCTACAATGACAAGGTGGCGGAGGTGCATCGTTCCCGTTTTGCGGATATGCCGATGGAGGCGTATCGCAAGCGGATTGAGACCATCCATGATGCCGCGGTGATTGAAAAGTGGAAAGAAGAGATGTGCAAGCAGACGGTGTACCAGTTCGGCGAGAACGAAAACGTCGTCACATTCACCCGCTTTGCCGAGGCCGAAACCTATTTCCGTGAACATTGTCTGACGGGCGCCATCAAGGAATCGAAGAGCGTGGTGGTGTCGGGTACGACCGCCCATGCGATGGAGCCGAGTCCGCTGCGCAGGGCGATTGAAGAGGCCTGGCAGAAGGAGTCCCGCTTTCCGTTAAAGTTGTCGGTCACGTTGCGGTTGGCCTTCCGCCATCTGGGCTTGCATACCTTCAAGGCGGCGGGTGGCTTCACCTTTGTGACTTCGGTGGCCCCCAGCGCCATTGACCCCGCGCATGCCGTGGAGGGGATCCGCGAGATCCTTGATTTTGTGGCGGCCAATCCTGGATGTACCAAGGCGGAGCTGATGGCCAAATTGGTGCCGGGTGTAGTCCTTGTGCCTGCGGCTGAGGGTGCGGAAGCCCCCGCGGCAGTGGAAATTCCGGCGGGGGAAGAAGTCCCGGCCGCGGCCCCTGTGGTGCCCGTGGCGGTGGCGGTGAACCCTAAGGAGTCGGAGTTCAAACGTCAGGTGCAGTGGCTGGTCGAGAAGGGGCATGTGATTGAGTTTTCCGATGGACGCATGGCGGTGCCGGCCACCGCTGTGGCGCGGGTGCAAATGGCGCGCCCCAAAGGCAAAGGCCGGCGGTAGGATAAGGAGCAAATCTATGAACATCGTGGGCAGAATTCTGGTGATGATGGTGGTGGTCGGCGGGCTGGCTTTGTCGGCGCGGGCGAGCTCGATTGTCATGAAAAATGGGCGCACGGTGACGGGGAAAAGCATAGAGTGGCGGGATGCCACCAAGGATTTTCTGGTGATCAATGAGGGTGCCAGCATGCCGGTTCCCGAGGATCAGGTGGCCAGAATGGATGTGGATAGGCCGGCTGAACTTGATCAGGCCCGGAGCATGGTGACAGCGCGTCAATACGGACAGGCCATTCCGTTACTGGAAGGGCTGATCAGGAAATATAAGAAGTTGAGTTGGGACGTCGAGGCCCTCAAATTACAGGCTCAGTGTTATGTGGAGATGAATGAGCCCAGGAGGGCGACTATGGCGATGGACGCCCTGTTTGCGGCTGGCGGAACCATGACGCCGGCATTGCAGATGCTCTACTGGAAGGCCCTGCAGAAGTCCGGTGATACAAAGCGGCTCCAGCAGGATTTGAACCGGACGCTGGGGACAGGTACCGCAGGGGTGGTGGCCGCCGCTTACCTGATTCGCGGCAATATTTATTTACAGGAAGGGAATCAGGATGCCGCCCTGTCTGATTTCCTGAAAATTGTGACGCTCTTCAAGAACGAAAAAACAGTTCAGCCTGAAGCGCTTTATAACGTGATCGATTTGCTTGAAAAGGGCAAGGATCCCCGCGCGGCTGAATTCCGCAAGATTCTGCTGCAGGACTACAAGACCAGCGAGTATGCAGCCAAGGTCCCTGCCGGGACTAAATAAGACGTCTCCTGTCGAAAAATCTACCACCCGCTTCGCTTGAGACACGGAGGTTAAGCGGGAGAGGGAAGACGAAGAGAATGTTGCGGCATTTTATGCGGCGCGAGTACACGCCGAATAAAATGCCGCAACGACTTCCCTGGAGGAAGATCAGAGGAATAGGTTTAACCCGACCTGTCCTGAGCTTCCGTGGAGGGTATGCTACTCCTGAATTCCTCCCGGCGAGGTGTTGCGCGATTTTTGCAAATGGTGTAATCGCCATTTGTAAAAATCGCGCAACATTTTCTTCGTCTTCCCTCTCCCGCTTAACCTCCGTGTCTCAAGCGAAGCGGGTGGTTATCTTTTCTTGAATTCGATTATCACTTACTTTTCACGAGCGAGTCGCTTCATCAGCGCCTTGTAATCGGCTGGCGGGGCCTGCACATCATCGGCGGTATCGGGTTTGCCGTCGGGGCCCATGGATGAGAGGCGGACGGTGTCGTTACTGCTGCTGTAGACGAAGGGGTGATTCCACAGGTCCGGCGGCAGGGCCTCGAGATAGAAGCCTTTCCAGCCCGGGACGCCGGGATCCCGCACCAGGGCCTTCAGGCTCTCTTCGGTGGAGGGGTAGCGCCGGCAATGAACCCGGAACCATTCCAGGGCGGTGCGGATGACCATCAGTTCCTTGCGCGTGCGGATCACCTTGTCGGGTGGCTGGTATGGGATGGTGACGTTTTTGCGGGAGGAGAGGGCCAGGGCGCCCACCAACATGCAGCCGCCCAGCACCCAGACGGCCATTCTGGGGCGGTTCAGAAAGAGCGTCCAAAGGGGTTTGCGGAGTTCCGTGGTGCCCGGCAGGCGTTGATGGAGCCCTTCCCGCCGGACCTTTACCGGTTTGGGTCCCTTCCATTTGTCAGGATGGCGCAGCCCCTTGCGACAGTTCGGGCAATGGGCGTCTTCCCATTTCTCAAAGAGATGCTGGCAATGCGGGCAGCGGAATTTCACCACGCTCGGTTTTTGTGTAATATTTTCCAAAGTGGTGGGAATACTAATGTAGAGGGGTGATGCAGACAACTGCATTCTGAATTCTTGACTTGCCGGGAATCGTTTGATAACTAGGAAAGACCATGGTGACTAAAAAGCTCTATATGCTGGGCCTTTGGGCGGTGCGTCGGTTGGCGACTGGTTTAGTGGTTCTGTTGGCTGCTACCTCGGCGTCGACTGCTGATGAACAAACAGATACGCAACTCGAGCTGAAGTTTGCGTCCGAACTGATCAAGTTCCATTTTCCCGACTACGCCCAAAAGGCGATGGACAAGCTGATCACCAAGTACCCCAATTCCAAGGCCGAGGCCGCCAAGGTGCGGGTGGAGATTCTGACTTCACGCGGGAAATTCGATGAGGCGGAAGCCTTTCTCAAGACCCTGCCCGCCGGTGCCCCTGAAACCATGGTGATGCAACTCGCCCTGGGCGATCAGTATTATGCCTGGCAGCGCATGAAGGACGCGCAGCGGATTTATGAGGCCTTCTTCAAGCAGTTTCCCCAGGGACCGCCCGAGCAGGTTGCGAGGCTCTATGGTGAATCCGCTTATAAATACTCCCAGATGCTGGTGCTCTCCGGCGATCTTGCGGGCGCGGTGGAGGCCTATCGCCGGGTGTTGACCTGCCCCTTGAATTCGTCGGACATTGAGCGGCGCGTGAAGACGGAAATGGCCGAACTGATGTTGCGTGTGGCGCAGTTGCCCGATGCCACGCCGGCCAAGAAGAAAGCCCTGCTGGATGACGCGATCAAGATCTGTAACGAGATTCAGTGGAAGGGCACCGATCTCTGGTTTGCCAAAACGGTTGTGATTCTGGCGCATGTCCATCTCGTGAACGGGAAGAAGGATCTGGCGCGCAAGGCGATCACCGACTACATGGCCATGTTGAACGATGTGGATACGATGCTGCGCGAGGCCGGTGATGCCAGCCTCAGTCCGATGTCCGAATGCAAGTTCCTGCTGGGTTCGTTGCTTGAGGATGAGGCCCGGGTACAGTTGAAAGACAAGGCGACGGAAGGGGAGGCCATCAGGTTGTTTGCCCAGGCCATGAGCCAGTTGTATACCGTGGCCCAGAAATACCCGGCCAGCAGTTGGGCTCCGGAAGCGCGGCGCCGGGCCGATGGCATCGCCGATCTGCTGGAAAGCATGGGGAAAACCGTGAAGCGCCCGACCAGCAACAGCACCCAGTTGGTGTCAGAGCAGTTGAAGCAGGCCCGCATGCTTTTCCAGAATCAGGACTTCAAGGAAGCGGCCAAAAAATACACGGAAGTGCTGGGCATGGCGGATGATTTCAAAGGGGTGCCCTGGTCGGTCAGCGAACTGGCCCGTTGTTACGTCGAACTCAATGATGCCACGTTTGCGCGGGCGATGACCGAATTTCTGGCGGAACGCTTCTGTCAGAACACGAACCGTTATGAGGAGGCGGGCAGTGCCCTGCTGGCGGTGGCCGGCCTGCACGAGGAGCGGCGGGCCCAGCTGAAGGCTGATGAGGTCTACGGCCTGTTTTTCTCCAGTTACGCCAACCACACCAAGGCGCCTGTCATTATGTTCCGCCAGGCTGAAGCCGCGCTGCGGGCGACCAATAATGTCGATGCCCTGAAGTACTATCAGCGGATTATAGAGAACTATCCCCGCAATCGTGTCTATCCAGATGCGCTCAGCCGGGCCGCTTATGTTCTGGCGACCCAGGGTGAGTATACCAACGCCATTCCCCTGTTGACCAATTACATCGCCCAGATCGTGGCCGGACCTGAAATGATTTCCTCCCGGTTAAGGCTGGCGGATGCCTATCGGTCGGCGGACATGACCGTTCCCGCCTTGAACGAATATGCGCGCCTGATCAAGATGGTCAGCTCGGAGGGGGCCAAGTTTGCCGACACGCCCGAGGATACCTTGCGGGTCAAGCGGTCCTACGAACTGGCGCTTTACTCCAGAGCGCAGTGCTATTCCCGCTTGCGCGAGCCGACCAATCAGATTGCGATTTACCAGCAGAAGGCCGTGGAGGGCTACGAGGGCTTCCTGAAAGAGTTCCCGAAATCCGATCTGGCGCCTGCGGCGTTGGGCGCCATGGGGACGCTCAACTTCCTGTTGAACAAATCGGATGAGGCGGGAAAATGCTTTGACCGGTTGGTGAAGGAATACCCCAACAGCGATCAGGCAAAAAACACAATTTTTGTCCGCGCCGATGCCCTGATGGCGATGGGCGAGAAGGACAAGGCGGTCAAGGTGTATGGCGAGATGCTCAAGAATACCAAGGCTTTCAACCCTCCCCAATTCCTGCGTGCCAGCCGGGTGTTGCTTGAGGCGAAGGAGTATGAGGTGGCCAAGGGGTTGTTTGCCGAGGCCATGAAGGCGACCGAGGTGCCGGTGTTGCAGGCGGCGACGGTGGGGTATGCCCAGGCGCTTGGCGGGGCAGGGGAATATGAAGCCGCGATCAACGTCTATACAAATTTCCTGAACAAATACGCCAAATCCGGCTATGTGATTGAAATCAATCTGGCCCTGAGCACGGCCTATGCCGAGCTGGCCAAAAAGTACCTGCCCGACACGGCGAAGGCCAAGCCCTGTTTTGATTTGGCCTATGCGGCCATGGGCAAGGTCCGGCAATATGCCCGGGAACCGGATATGCTGGTTAATGCGGATTATGAGATGGCGCTTATTCAGCTCATGCAGGGCGAGAAGCTGCCGGCCATGGCTTCCTTCTCTAAAATTCTGGATTTTGCGGATTACTCCAACAGCAAGGTGCGGCCTATCGTCGAGAAAGCGTTTGTCGCTGCTCTGCCGCTGATGAAGGAACTTGGCCGGTACAAGGATATGATTGAGGCGTGCGAGATGTATTTAAAACAGTTCCCGCAAGGTCCTTCTGTGAACAAGGCGCGGCAGGGGCGTGATGACGCCAAGACGAGATTGGCAACCGGACGATAAGAGGGTCAGGATTATCATGAGGCGAAAAAACAGTATGCTCCGGGTGGGGGTGGTGGCGGTGATCCTGGGAATCAGTGGCACCCTTCACGCCGATTCCATCAAAAAGACCGATGGCACTGAAATCAAGGGCCTTAAAATCAAATGGTTTCCCAGCCGCCAGGAATATCAGGTGGATGGGGCGGATGGGACCATGGTTTCGGTTCCGGCGGCCGATGTGGACGCGCTGGACATCGCTAAACCGGAAGATTTTGACAAGGCTGTCCAGGCCTGCGCCGCCAAACAGTTTGATGTCGCCATCCCGATTCTGGAGGATCTGATCACCCGCTACAAGCGGTTGCAATGGGATGGTATGGCCAGCGAACTGCTGGCGAAGGCCTATCTGGGCAAGGGCGATTTTAAAAAAGCAGCCCAGGTGATGAGCGGGATCATGGAAGGCACCGCCAGGAATCTGGTGACGGATGAGCAGTACGGCGTCTATTGGACGGCCCTGGCGGGCGCCCAGATGAACGCGGTGCTCAAGCAGAGCCTGACCGACGCAATTGCGGGCGACTCCCGGCCGCTGGTGGCGCTGGCCCTGGTGAAGCGCGGGGACATGAGCAAGGCGGATGGCAAGCGGGACGAGGCCGCGCTGGATTATCTCCGCTCGATCTTGATGTATGACGATGTGTTGGCCGTGCAGCCGGAAGCCATTTTCAAGGCGGCGCAATTGTTCGAGGAGATGCGCGACCCCCGCGCGGAAGATTTGAGGAAACGGTTGAGAGCGAAATATCCCGACAGCCCTTATGCAAGGAAACTGGGCGGGTGAGTGTGTTGATTCAGGTATAGTGTTAACGTAGCAAGGAGAATGGCATGATGAAAAAAGCAGTATGGGTCGGGCTGGCAATGGCAGTTTTTTGTGTTCTGGGTTCGGCGCGCCTGGCGAAGGCCGCGGACGAGGCGAAGGCCCCGGCCGGCGGTGCCCCCGCGGTGGCGGCTGCGCCTGCGGCGGGTACCCTCGAGGTGACCGAGGGGGAGACTGCGGCACCAAAGCATGGTGGCGGTGGCTTCCTGGAAATCGTCACCCGTGCCGGGTGGTTCGGTATGGTCATCTGGGCCCTGTTGATCATCTGCTCCATCATCAGCGTGGCCCTGATTGTTGACTCGTTTGTCAATATCAAGGACGTCAAGATCATGCCGCCTGATTTGATCGCCAATGTCCGTTCGTCCATGGAACAGGGTGACCTGTTGAAGGCCATCGGGCATTGCGACAGCGCCCCGGGTGCGCTCGCGAACATTCTCAAGGCGGGTTTTGCCCAGGTTGAGGAAGGTTATGAAGTCGTGCAGGATGCCGTCGGCGTGGCCGCCGATCTGGAGAGCGAAAAGCTGCTCAGCCGCGTCACCTATCTGAGCGTGATCTCAAACACCACCCCGATGCTTGGACTGATCGGTACGGTGCAAGGTATGATCATGGCCTTCTATACGATGGGAACGATGGAAGCCGGCGCGGCCCAGCAGTCGATGCTCGCCGTTAACATCTCCCACGGGTTGTGGGCCACGGCCATCGGACTGGGTACCGCGGTGCCTGCGACGATTTTCTTCTATTACTTCAAGAACCGCGCCATGAACAGCATCCTGCGGATGGAAGCCCTGACGCTGGATCTGATCAAGGCACTGCGTAACGTCGAAGTGGTGTCGGAGTAAATCGGCATTGGAGTTAAAGATCCTATGCGCGAGAAAAGAGAAGAAGAGTATTTAAGTGGCAACCTGACGGCCATGATTGACGTGGTCTTTCAGTTGATCATTTTCTTCGTCTGCACCACCAATTTACAGGAAAGTGCAGTCGATGACAGGATCAAACTGGCCATGGCGCCTAATGGCGTCGTGGAATCCAAGAAGGATCCCCGGGCGGTCAAGGTGTATGTGAGTGAAAAGGGGGCCCTGTCGATTGGCCGGACACCCATTACGCCGCGCGAATTAACCATGGTCCTGAACAAGGCAAGAGCCGATGCGCGGGGCGATGTACCGGTCCTGATCATGGCGGATGCCCGGGCCAAGCACGCGTCGGTCAAAAAGGCCATGGATGCCTGTACCGAAGCCAAGATCTGGAAAATCAAGTTCACCGCACTCAAGGAAAAAGCCTAGTCGGTTGAAGGATGGTATTTTATGGGTAGAAAACGAAGAAAAAATTCATTTCAGGCCGGTGAGCTTAATCTCACCGCCATGATTGATGTGGCGTTCCAGTTACTGGCGTTCTTTATTTTGACGGCGAAGCCGGTGGATGTGATGACCAATCTGGATGTGTTCCGGCCCCAGGCCGAGAACACTGCGCCGCCCACAACGCCCCCCAAGGTGATCCGGGTAACGGTCTTTCCTGATGGTTTTACCATCAATGACCGCGCTGTGGATAGCCGGGGACTGAACACAATGCTCAGCAAGTTGGCGGATCTGGATAAGACCCAGACGATTCTGATTCAGTGTCTGAACGAGTCCCCGCACGGAAAACTGATCGAACTGCTGGATCTCTGCGCCAAACTTAAGCTGACCAACCTTTCGGTGGTCAGTTCCGGTGGCGCCTGAGCGGTGGGAGTTGTTTTTTTGTAATGCTTTGAGGATTCCGCGTAATAAGGGGTAGGAGACTTTTAATATGGATTTCACGCAAATACAGCGAACAATCAAACAGCACATCTGGGGCCCCATAGGATCCGTCATTTTCCACGTCGCCGTCGTATCGATGCTGATTGTTTTTGCCTCGGCGCCGCCAGCGGAACCACCTCCGGAGGTCGAAATCACCGTGATGGAGACCAAGGCGGAAGTGTTGGAAGAGGTGATGAAGACCGAGATCGAGAAGGTGGAACCCCCGCCCGTGCAGGACAACGTGACCGTGGATCAGCCGAATGTGGCGAATAGCACCATCGATGTCCCATCCGATGCGCCGGGGTCTGGCGCCGGGAATCAGGACGGCGCGGGAATTGGTAGTGGGGATGCGAGCCAGCCGGTCGGTTTTGAGGTCGCCATGGCTAAAAGCCCCCTCGTCATGAGGGGCTTGTATGCAGGACGTACCGCGGGCGGCCGTAAGGGCGCCTTGAGCGCGTTTGGCGGGTCCCGCCGCGGTGAGGATGCCGTCCTGCGCGCGTTGCGCTGGTTCAAGGCGAATCAGAGTGATGATGGCTCCTGGGCCAAGGCCGACCCTACGGCACCCTTGGCGATGAGCGGATTGGCCTTGCTGGCGTTCCTTGCCCACGGTGAAACCCCCTCCTCCCCTGAGTTCGGGCAGACCGTTGAAAAGGCCATGAAGTTTATTGTGTCCAAGCAGACGTCCGCTGGGATGTTTGGCGCCGCCGGGTATGAGCATGCCATTTGTGCCTATGCGATCAGCGAAGGCTTTGGCTTGACCAAGATCATGGCGCTTAAGGAGGCGATGGATAAGGGCATC
>JBAXDB010000068.1:0-13627 GCA_037141135.1 bacterium
GTCAACGCCATGGCCGTGATTCCCGCCTTGGCCGCCAGTTCGACCAACTCCTCCGGAGTCATACTGCCATCAGAAAATGTAGAATGGACATGTAAATCAATCACAAAAAACCTCCACAAAACCAAACCAACATAGCCGAAACCAAGAAAAAGAGTTTGCACAGAAGCCCGCAAAGACCGCGAAGGCGGCTACAGCGTTTACGCCGTAGCCGCATGAAATGATTGTTGAATTCAAACCCATTCAAGCAACCGCAGGATTAGGTAAATGTACTGTCCCACGAACAACTATTCAATACAGTAGTCAGAAAAGCGAAGATCACCACCTGTTTGGGTTCATTACCGATTACAAATTCTTGCAACATTGGCTCTGGAGGAAAATCCGAGAAAGATGCCGATATGCGCTGATACAACTCTGTGTTGGGCCCTTTGCGATCACGATTTTGCACTCTTCAACCGCGACCTGATGGCCTGGTTCATATTGGCAACGGTTTTGCCAGCCTGCCCGCGCTTATGGAGCCTACCGAAGACCTGGTCGATAGTTCTTGTCACCGGCCTCATCAAGGCTTCAGTTTCGCCATGCATGATGATCTCGACTCTGTCGCCGGAATGAATGCGAAGCGACTCCCTGACAGTTCTGGGAATGGTGATCCGTCCCTTACTCGTCATCGTCGCAGTAACCATGAGTCCATTCTCCTTACTAGCTCAACATTCCCTACTATTAAGGCACGGACAATCCAGACACGGCTACTACAACGGGAGAAGACGCCAAGGATTCTCCGGCTGGACTTTCATTTAGCAACTCAGCAACTTGAGAACCCATCAACAGGAAACGCCGCCGCACTCATGGCGCTAATAAAGGGTTGACCACCCGCCACCCCATCAAACGGCATACATCAGCCTGATTTGTATCCGCAGTCACAAAACTCCAATCTGGCTCAGCGATCACGGAAAAACCCGCAAGATGAAGGGCATCCAATGTTCTCAGGCCGTTGGTCTTGCCATATTCCTTTAACAACCGCTCACTCTCGAAAACAAGAGCAGGAGACAAAGCCTCCACGGAAAAATCGAGGCATTGCTCCTCAAACCCATCAATCGCGACGCTCAGGTCACCAGATCCCCGCCACGTCGTTGGTTGTGCAACCGTGAACCGAAAAGCATGACCTCTGCGGAAGGGTCGCAGTTGGCCACACTTTTTCGAATAAGACGCCGTTGTTGTTGCGTTAATCGCATGAATGGAATAATGGAATGTTAACAAAGGTTGCGCAAGATATATTGGCAAATAAATCTTCAGCCTGGACATTGTCAGGTGGGTTTGGCTATGGGTGGTATCGGGATGGCCTCGGTCGGCGTTGAGACGGGTTCAGGGTCGGCGCCGCTGGGGACAGCGGCTACTACAATGGGAGAAGACACTAAGGATTCTCCGGCAGGACTTTCACTTGGCAACTCAACAACTTGACAACCCAACAACTGGTAACGCCGCCATCGGCGGCTATTCAAGGTTGACATAGCCCAGAGATCAAAGTAACTCATGCAAAGTCTTTTTTCGCATTTTACAGGGAGTCATCAATGAACAGGGATATTGCCAGCCTTTCGGGGCGTGAATTTGACATTTTAATCGTCGGTGGCGGCATCCATGGGGTTACCCTGGCCCGGGAAGCCTCATTAGCGGGTTTATCTGTCGCACTTGTCGAAAAATCTGATTTCTGTTCCGCCACCTCCGCCAATAGCCTCAAAATTCTTCATGGCGGCATCCGTTACCTCCAGCAAGCCAACCTGCCACGTGTGCGCCAATCCGTCATCGAGCGGCGTACCATGCTGCAAATTGCGCCCCACCTCGTTGAGCCCCTTCCCTGCGCCATGCCGACATATGGCCATGGCATGAAAGGCAAAGAGGTCATGTTTTGCGGCTTGCTGGCCTATGACCTCCTGAGCCGTGATCGCAATCTCGGTCTGCCGCCGGACAAGACCATTGCCAATAGCCACATCGGCTCACGGGCCGACTGGCTGGCCATCGCGCCGGCGTTGGATGATCCCCGCTACAACGGCGTCGCCTTGTGGCACGACGCCATTGCCTGTAACACCGAACGGCTTAGCCTTGGATTTGTGGCCTCCGCAGTTGAAGCCGGTGCCATAGTCGCC
Source organism: bacterium (assembly GCA_037141135.1). Lineage (GTDB taxonomy): Bacteria > Verrucomicrobiota > Kiritimatiellia > CAIKKV01 > CAITUY01 > JAABPW01. Next base: position 2,139 of record JBAXDB010000068.1, read on the forward strand.
AACTACGTTGAGGCCACGGGCTTTCTGAGGAGCGGTCGTGACGTTACCGGCGTCACCGCCATCGACCGCATCTCTAACCAAACCTTGTCCATCCGGGCCAAGGTGACGGTGAACAACACCGGCCCCTGGTCCAAGGATACTCTGCGCCTGCTAGGTGATGACGTAACCACTCCTGAATACCGTTGTGCTGTGGCCATGAATGTGGTCTTGCGCAGGCAATTGATATCCAGCCACGCCGTCGGGCTGATGGCATACAAACAAGATTGGGGAAAAGGGCGGCTTTTCTTCTTCGTCCCCTGGCGGGATCGCACCATGGCCGGCACCTATCTGCGCCCGCATGCCGGCAGTCCTGACCAACTGAAGATCACCCCTGCTGATATTCAGTCATTCATAGACAATCTCAATCTAGCCTATCCGGCAGCCCAGCTAAAAGCCGGAGATATCGCCTTTATTCAGGCAGGCATCATGCCGGCCGCTGACAAGGATGTGGCCTCGCACGCTGAGCCCGGCCTCTTGAATCATTATCAGATTGTGGATCATGAAAAATCCGATTCCGTCAAGGGGCTGATATCAGTTCTCGGAGTGAAATGGACCACCGCCCGCGATGTGGCACAATGCACTCTGGCCAGCTTGCATGCCAAGCTGGGCCAGCCGCTTAGCAGCCCGGCACCGTTCATCCGCCCATTGCCAGGCGGCGATATTCCCGATATGACTGCCCTGATCAACGAAGCGGTCCAGTCCGGGTTGTCTGAAATCACTGCTCGTCACCTTGCAGGCAACTATGGCACTGGCTACAGGGATGTTCTCAGCATAGGGGCCACGAATCCACTCTGGCTAAGGCCCCTTGGCGAAGGAACCTGCGTCACCGGCGCCGAGGTCATTTTCGCCCTGCGTCATGAGATGGCTCAAACCATGACGGATGTGGTGCTGCGCCGAACCGATCTGGGTTCGGCAGGCCGCCCATCCAAAGCCGCCCTGATGAATGCCGCGGTCATCATGGCACGCGAGCTCGCCTGGGATGCCCCGCGCCTCGACAAGGAGCTGGCCATCCTCAGAGCCCTCCCCTGCTGGCCGAGTGATTAGAGAGAATTATGAACCTCTCCATGGGCTATTCTCCATGTCCGAATGATACATCGATGTTTCATGACGTCGCAGCGGGACAGTTGGCCCGTTCGGGCTACGAGGTTTCCGTGCATCTGCATGATGTCGAGACCCTCAATCGCCTCGCCCTCACCGCCACCTACGATATCACGAAAATCTCGTTTCACGCCTACCTGCTGGTGCGACAACATTATCAGCTCCTCAACACCGGTGCCGCGCTCGGCTTCGGGTGCGGGCCCCTGCTCGTGTCACGTGCCCCCATGGCTCCTGCCGATGTGTCACGCAGCCGGATCGCCGTGCCCGGCGAACTGACCACCGCGCACCTGCTCCTGCGCCTCTGGGCACCTGAAGCCCGGCAGAAGCTCTTTGTCCCCTATGACCGCGTGGTGGAACTCCTCCACACCGGCGAGGCCGACTGCGGCATTCTCATTCACGAGTCGCGCTTCGTTTACCAGCAAGCCGGCCTCACCTGTATCCAGGATCTCGGACAATGGTGGGAACAGAAGACAGGCCAGCCAATCCCTTTGGGCTGTATTGTCGCCCGCAAGACGCTCGGAACCGGCGTCATTGCAGAATTTGAAAATTTATTGCGCCAATCTATCATCCACTCCCGCGCCCACCCCGAGGATTCTGCCGAGTACGTCCGCGAGAATGCCCGTGAAATGAATGAAACAGTAACCAAAAAACATATTGATATGTTTGTGACCGACTTCTCGGTAGATCTCGGCGAAGCGGGCCGCAAAGCCGTAACCGTGCTGGAAGCCATGGCGCGTAAGGCGGGAATGATCCAATGATCGCGATTCTATTAGCCACCCTCAGTGAAGCCCAGCCTTTGCTGGACCTCCTCAAGGCCGAAAAACGGCTGAAGCAACCGTTCGAGACCTATAGCTTTCAAGCCGCAGGCCACCACCACGGCGGCCTTGTCATCATCACAGGCATCGGCCCGCAGCAGGCGTCGGCGGCAACCGACTACGCCATCACCGCCCGTGGTGCCAGACGAATTCTTAACGTGGGAATCTGTGGAGCCCTCACCAATGCCGTCGACCCCGGCCACATGTGCCACATCACCGGGATTGTGGAGGGCGATGTCTTGTTGAAAAACCCCTCTGCACCTTCCCTGCCGCTTGCCACGGAATCCATCTGGCGCTCCCTCCCTGCCGCCAGGTTGGTATCAGTCAGCGAGCCGGTCTTCGGAGGCGAAGGCCGGACAATCCTGGCCACTCACGCCGATATGGTCGATATGGAAGGCTACGCGATTGTGAAAGTCTGCCAAGAGAAAGGTGTGCCATTCCAATTGCTTAAAGTCGTCAGCGACCGCGCGGACGATACCGGACATGAGGAGTTGCACCTCAACATGACCCGCGTCTCCACTATTCTGGCGGAAGAAGTGATTGCCGGATTAGAGCATCATCTCGGACCGCCAGCCCAAAGTCTGGTCACACGTGTCTCCAATTTCGTTAAAATTGAACACACCATTTTCAGCATCCCGCTTTTACTGGCCGGGGCCTGGCTGGGCGCCGGGCGGCAATGGCCGGGAACGCGGTGTTTGCTGCTTATCATGCTGGCGGGAGTCGGCGCGCGCGCCCTCGGCATGGCCATGAACCGGATTCTGGACCGACACATTGACCAGCTCAACCCCCGCACAGCCAGCCGCGAACTTCCAATCGGTAAACTTTCGCCATGGCAGGCCTGGGCGGTGGCGGCCGCCGGCCTTGCGGTCTACCTTGCTGCCTGCGCGGCACTGAGTCCTTTGTGCCTGAAACTATCCCCGATCCCAGCCTTGGTTTTGATCACATATTCTTTACTTAAGCGCTTAAGCAGCCTCTGCCACTACGGTATCGGAGTCTGTCTGGCACTCGGCCCATTGGGGGCCTACGTCGCCGTCACCGGCTCGACTGCCATCGATGGCGCGACTCAGTTGCTGGCCCTGTTCACCTTCTGCTGGATCAGCGGGTTCGACATCATTTACGCCCTGCAGGACCTGAAGACGGACCGGGAAATCGGCGTGCACAGTCTCCCTGCCGCACTCGGCAGTACCGGTGCCCAATGGGTGGCGGCGCTCACCCATCTGGTCGCGATGGCAGCTGCCGTTCAGCTTTGGGTATTGATTGGAGCCGGTCTGGCCTCCGGGCTCGCACTGATCGTCACCCTCGCCGCTTTTGCTCTCGCCTACTATCCAAAGTTGCCGCTTCATGTTAGATTTTTCCCGGTATCCGCCATCGCCGGAATTGCCGGCGCGATGATTGCCATGCTGTAGACGTGAAGAGTGAGACGTGAGACGTGACCAGCGTGAGACGTGAAGAGTGAATACAATGAATCTATTACTGGCTGTAAGTGGTGCCACCGGGTCGTATGCCGCGGAGCTTCTGATCAAGAAGTCGCCGTGGCCGGTCGCGTTGGTCGCCAGCGCCTGGGGCAAAAATGTCTATGAGCGTGAATGCGGCGATTTCGCCAAACTGGCAGCCATGGCGGCCCGCGTCTTTGACGACACCGATCTGGCGGCGCCCGGCTCGTCAGGTTCAATTCCCACGGCGGGAATGGTAATTCTACCCTGTTCGACCAACACTTTAGCCAAGGTGGCGCACGGCATTGCCGACACCCTGATTTCCCGTGCCGCGCATTGTCATCTTAAGGAACAACGCAAGCTGATACTCTGTGTGCGGGAATCACCGTGGACACAAATCGATCTCCAGAATGCTGCCACCGTGTCTGGCGCCGGCGGCGTGATCATGCCCCTTTCACCACCTTTCTATCAAGCTGCCGGCAAGGATCCTCATCTGGTCACCATGGCCGATCTGCTCGATCTTTACGTGGATCGCGTTCTGGCCGTTCTGGGACACCCCGCCCCTTCAAATTGGGAGACCATCTCGTGAGCGCTGCTGATCTCCGCGGTTTTATCAACCAATTAGAAGCCAGCGGACAACTCGCCCGGGTCACCACCGAGGTTGATCCCGATCAGGATATCACCATCATCCAACACCGGTTGCTGGTCGAACAGGGCCCGGCCATTCTATTTGAACACGTCAAAGGTTCACCGTACCGGCTGGTCTCAAACCTGTTTGGAACGTCCGGGCGGGTGGAGATGGCTTTTGGACGCCACCCCGGCGCCATTGGCGAAGATCTGGTGCGCCTTGCCGAACGCTTCATGCCGCCCACCGTGTCGGCGGTATGGACCGAGCGCCGCAAGCTCTGGAAAGTGGCCCAGGCCCGCATGCGAACGGTACGCCACGGCCCCATCCTGGAACAATGTTTCAGTCCGGCCCGATTGGATCTATTACCCTGCCTGACCTGCTGGCCGCTGGATGGCGGGTCTTTTTTCACCCTGCCACTGGTACATACGGTCGACCCGCGTACCGGAGCTGGAAATCTCGGCATTTATCGCCTGCAACGCTATGACGCCACCAGCACCGGCATGCATTGGCAAATTGAAAAAGGCGGCGGCTTCCATTTTCAAGTCGCGGCCGAACGCGGTCAGTCCCTGCCCATCAGCGTTATTCTGGGTGGCTCGCCGGCCCTCACCATCGCCGCTATCACCCCGCTTCCTGAAGGTATCGATGAACGTCTGCTGGCCGCGTTACTCATGGGGCACCCGCTCGATGTGATCAAACGAACCGGGACCGGCCATCGCATTCCTGCCAACGCCGAGTTCGTGCTTGAAGGCAGCGTAACGCCCGGTGATGAGCGGCAGGAAGGCCCCTTCGGCGACCATCTGGGCCACTATTCCCATAGCGCCAAATTCCCGGTTTTCCGCGTGGCTCGCATGCTGGCCCGTAAAGACGCCATCTATCCCGCCACCGTGGTCGGTAAGCCGCCCCAGGAGGATTATTACATCGGGGAGGCACTGCAAGAAATGACCCTCCCGTTGTTGAAGCTCATCCGGCCGGCCATCAGCGATCTATGGGCCTACCCGGAAACCGGCTTTCATCCTCTGGCCATTGCGGCAGTCAAGGAACGTTACGGTCATGAAGCACTCAAACACGCTCTGGGGCTGATGGGTGAAGGCCAGCTTTCCCTCACAAAAATTATGATTGTAGTGGATCATGACGTACATGTCCGTGACTTCAGGCAGGTCAGCCGCGCCTTATGGGAAACGCTGGATGCCCACCATGGGATCCATCTATTGGCCCCCACAGCGCAGGATACTCTGGATTTCACCGGGCCCTCCATGAACACCGGCAGCAAACTGATTCTGCTGGGAACCCGTGGGCATCACCCACCGCTCCGCCTTCAGCCTCCGCCACCCCCGCCGGCCCCCGCCTCGGTTCACCAACAGATCTCGGGAATGGTTGCAGTCGGCGAAGCCTTTCTGGTCGTTCAAATTCCGCCCGACGCCAATAAGACCTCCATCAGGGAGGCACTGGCCGCCCACCCGGCGACTCACCCGTATCTCTTCCACGTGCTTGTCTCGCCGGATGTACCCCTGAATGATCTGCGAATGATTCTCTGGGGCTGGTTTACGCGCTTCGATCCGCTGCTGGATCTCCACCCCGCGCGGCGTGAAGTCGTCGGCAACCGGCTGGTGCTTCAGTTCCCGATCGCCATCGATGCGACCTGGAAGCCCGGCTATCGCCAGCCGGTGGCATTTGACCCAGCCCATGAAAGCAGGGTCAGTGAGAACTGGGCCAACTACGGTATCCCGGAGTGTAAGCGATGACTGGACCGACACGTGACGCGCTTATCCCTGCAGATGAAAACCGCCGCATGTTTGACCGCATTGCACGGCATTATGATCTCCTGAATGCGCTAATGTCATTAGGGCTGCACCGCATCTGGCGCCGACGGGCTATCGAAACCCTTGATTCTAAAGGTTTAGCAAGAGGTTACCGTCACTTCCTGGACATCGGTTGCGGCACGGGTGATGTGGCGATTGCCTTGCTGAAAAATGATCCTGAAGCGCGCGTCACCGGCATTGATCTCTCCACGCCCATGATTGAAATCGCGGACCAAAAAACCCGGGCGGCTGGCCTGCAAAGCCGGGCGACCTATCAAACTGGCGATGCAACAGCCTTGGTTTTTGGTGAGCAGTTCTTTGATGGTATTGTCAGTGCTTTCTGCCTGCGAAATATTGAAGACCGTGCGAAAGCATTCGAGGAGATGCTGCGAGTCCTTAGGCCCGGTGGCACGGTTGCCATTCTGGAACTCAACAAACCCGCATCGGCCTTGCCACTTTGGGTTCACCATTTTTACACCCGGCGGGTGATTCCCTTTCTGGGGTCGCTCCTGTCACAGGGAAGTGCCTACCGTTATCTGGCCGACTCGATCGAGCATTTCCCCGCGCCTGACACGATTGTGTCCGAGATGACAGCGGCCGAGTTTACGCAGGCTGGCCACATTCCTCTGACGGGAGGCTTCGTCACGCTTTTCACGGCCCGGGCCACGGGTCCCTACACCTTTGCCGCTCCGGAATACGCCAACTCGGTGCCACTGGCACAGTTCATTCCCGAGGTAAGTCCGGGCTCCCATGTGATTCTGAATACCCCGTCACAACTATTGGCACCGCTATTGAGTGGAGAGATTGATGCCGGGTTAATCCCGGTTGCGGCCCTGTTTGCGAATCCTGCCCTGAAGGCACTTGAAGGGACCGGCATCTGTGCCGGCCCCAAAGTCCGCAGTGTATTGCTCCGCTGTAACCGGCCACTTGAAGCGGTACGCACGGTCTATCTTGATCCGGCTTCACGCACATCGAATGCCCTGGTGCAAATACTCCTCAAGGGCCATTGGAAGCGCTCCGTCCAGATCGTTACGAATGCGAATGAAGCCGACGCCTCGGTGGTTATCGGGGATCGAGCCCTCTGTGAAAAACCCGGCGCGGGCGGCGATTATGATCTGGCCACAGCCTGGAATCAAATGACGGGTCTACCATTTGTTTTTGCAGTATGGGCAGCACGTTGCGACCACCCAGATCGCGCAGGGCTAGCCAGAGTGATTCAGGCCGCCAAGCAGGCCGGTGTGGCCGCACTCCCTGCAATCGCGCGGGAGCAGGCGGGCAAACTGGGGTTGAGCGAAGCCACCTGCCTGGAATATTTCATGGAATGCATCAAGTACGACATTGGCCCCCGTGAGCATGAGGCCATGGAGCTGTTCCGTGAAATGCTGGCTTAGTTTTTCATAATCACTGTCATCCCATAGGCGATGTTTTACGATCAAAAAACCCTGTATTTGCTGATGTTTTAGAATCGTTTGCGAGATTGTGATTGTTGAAATTCCCTTCGTAATCGTAATCATAATCGTAATCGTAATCCTTTCCGGGGCAATCGATTACGATTACGATTAAGATTACGATTAGGATTTCTATGGGATGCTAATGAAAAATAATTGATCCACTGCCAACTGACTTCTGGTCTCCTCACCCCAGCATTTGATTTAGCGAGATGATCGGCAGCAGGACCGAGAGGGTCACCAGAAGAACAAAAATGCCGATGGCCAGGATCAGAATGGGTTCGAGCCAGCTTAGTGTGCGGCTCACATAACGATTCCATTGATGCTGATAGGCATTACCTGCGGTGTCCAAGAGGCGCTCCAGGGCGCCACTGGCCTCACCCGCCTGGATCCAGGCGGGCAGAGAGCGGGCCAGGGGGGGAATTCGCCGTACAGCGTCAGCCAGACTGCTCCCATGACGAACGGATTCCGCTTCCACTTCCATAAGGTGCGCCACCCAGACACTACCCGTCGACCGGCCGGCCAAGGCCAGCGCATCCACCAGCCCCACCCCGCCTTGAAGCAGGATTGAAAGCGTCCTCGCACAACGGAGATTCGCCGCAATAGTGTAGCCTCGTCCCACCAACGGCAACTGAAACAACCATTGGTCAATCCGATGGCTCAATGCCTTGTCAGTCTGCATACGCTGCTTCAGGTAGGATCGTCCAAATAACCCGATCAACATTACAAGCGGCAAAACGAACAAAAGCACCCGCCCCATCCCCATCATAAACCGGGTCAACAGCGGCAGTTGAAGTTTGTCGGACTGCTCGATAATGACAGAGGCTGCCGCCGGCACCACAAACCCCAGGAGCACCACCGCAACGATAATCGCAAAACTGAAAATAATGGCCGGGTAGATCAGGGCCGAAACTATTTTTTCGCGCAGATGTTCCTGCTCTTCCAGGAAGAGAGCCAGTCGTTCCAGCATCGCCTCAAGATTTCCAGATTTCTCGCCCACTTCAAGAATAGCCTTTTCGTAGGGCTTGATATAAGGGGCCATAGTGCTGAGCGCGGTCGCCAGTGATGCCCCTTCCCTAATCCGGTCCCTCATGCCGGCAAGCAATGAAGGCGACACACCGAGTTCAGGGGATTCCATCAGGATTTCGATGGCAGAAACCAGAGGCAGGCCAGCCCCGAGCAACACGCCCAGTTCCCGGTAAAAGGCCACACGGCTTTCGGCCTTGAACGAAACGCCGCGCCGGGCCCCGAGCAGGGAACCGGCAACCGTTTCGGAGGGCGAGACGTCCTGGGGCAGAATCCCGCGCGCCATCAGCTTTTCGCGGGACTCCTTGAGATCCTGCGCCTCAATCAAGCCGCGTCGTACCGCCCCGGCACTATCAAATCCTTTGTAAGCAAACGTGCGCATTTATGCTCCTGAAATACCCAGGGCATACAGAATTTCGGCCAGACTGGTCTGGCCCGCCAGCACTTTAGCCAGCCCATCATCGAGCATGGTTAACCGGCTTTCACACCCTGGCAGATCACGCATCTGGCGAGCGGCTGAAGCCCCACTACGGATCAGGGCTTCAATTTCACTATTCATCACCAGCATCTCAAAAATCCCGATACGGCCCCGATAGCCGCCCAGACAATGGGGACAGCCCCCGGGTTCATAGAGGGTTGCATCATTTAATCGCTGCCCGGCGGCCCCTAACAACGACAGCTCACGGGAAGAAACCGTAACGGCCTTCCGGCAAAGCGGACACAGTTGCCGGACCAGTCGCTGGGCCAGCACCCCTCGCAAAGCCGCGGCCAACAAATAGGGCTCCACCGCCATATCCATCATGCGGATCACCGCACTCGCCGCGTCATTGGTGTGGAGCGTGGTAAAAACCAAATGTCCGGTTAACGAAGCCCGAACCGCGATTTCGGCCGTCTCATTGTCACGGGTTTCCCCCACCAGGACCACATCGGGGTCCTGACGCAGAATGTGGCGCAAACTCCGGGCGAAAGTCAGCCCGATTTTCGGCTTCACCTGCATCTGCCCGATATCCTGCAATTGGTATTCGATGGGGTCTTCAATAGTCATGACGTTGCGCCCCCGGGTGTCGAGTTTCTGGATGGCGGCATAGAGCGTCGTGGTTTTCCCGCTTCCAGTGGGCCCGCAAACAATGATCAAGCCATTCGCCTCATGCAGCAATGCATCAAAAGAACGGTTCATCAATTCCGGCATCCCAAGGTCGCCCAGCGTCATGATGGAGGAATCCCTATTCAACAAGCGCAACACTACCCGCTCCCCTTCGGCCACAGGCACGGTGGAGACGCGGACATCAATTTCGCGTTCCCCCACCCGCACCCGCGCCATGCCATCCTGTGGCAAGCGCTTTTCAGAGATATCCAGATGAGCCATCACCTTGATGCGCGACACCAGCGCCCGTTCCAGGTGCTTGGGCGGATTTGCCTGCTCATAGAGCACGCCATCCACACGATAACGGACCCTCAAGCGTGAATGGAAAGGTTCAAAGTGGATATCCGAAGCCCGTGCTTTGACCGCCTCGAGCAAAATCACATTTACCAGTTGGGTGACAGGAGCTGATTCCGCCGTTTTCAGAAGATCATCTGAACGCGACTCCCCGGCCTTCTCAGCACCCTCCGCCGGTTGATCCATCTCACGTAAAAAATCTTCAGTAGATTCACGCCGGCTGACGTAACACCGCTCAATAGCTTTTAGAATGGTTTCACCCGGCGCCATAACGGGGCGCAGTTCATTTCCCACCAGCAGGGAAATATCCTGATGTTTGCCAACCTCGGCAGGATCGGTCACCAGAAGACATAACTCCCCATCCAGACGGACAGGGAGCAGACAATGCGTACGCGCCCATTCAACGGGGATTCCCTGCACCAATGCTGGGTCAAGCGACTCATCACCAATTTCGGCCAGGAAATCCAGCCCGAATTCAAGAGCTCGCGCGCGTAGCTTCTCTATGTTGTCCATGGACTTACTCATTTCAATTTCACCAGGCACTCCTTCATCATCTGGCGCCTGAAGGGAACCAGGGACAAGGGAACCAGGGACAGGAAGATAGTATTTAGCCCGTGACACATCGCATTAAAGTTTTCCTTGATTGTTCATTCAGACGATCACTTTAAACCTTGAATTCGGCTCGTTCACTGCACGCAGTCTATTCATCGCGCAGAAACTGGATGCAAGTAGACCAAATCACCCATGCCAACACAATATCGAATGACGGACGGCTTGAAGTGCCGACCGGAATCATCCTGATATCTACCACCGTCCCCGTTACACAGGAGCCGGGAACCCCATGATATCCACGCGCAAACTATTTAACTATCTTCCTGTCCCTGGCGGCTCCCTATTACAGCGGCGTCTTGCCGAGCGCCGATGATAATGAGTTGGTGGAGACAGCACTGCAAAAACAAGGAATAAGCCCAGATTCTTACGAGAAGTTTGACGAAAAGAAGCGATCTAACTTCTTTCGAGTATTACTTGAAGACGAGTTAATCACAAATAGGGTCAACGTCCTGGTGTCAACAGTGGCGCTTGGAATGGGATTTGATAAGCCAGACTTGGGGTTTGTTATTCATTTTCAGCGGCCTGCTTCAGTCGTTCATTATTATCAACAGGTTGGGCGTGCCGGGCGTGCCGTTGATGAGGCCTTTGGCATCCTCCTTCATGGCGAGGAAGATGACCAAATAGCTGACTATTTCATCCGCAGTGCTTTCCCGCCTCAGCAGCATGTTGAAGTGATTCTTCAAGAACTGGAAAAAGTCGATGGGGGGTTGTCACTTCCGGAAATGGAATCATGCTTGAACCTAAGAAAGTCACAGTTGGAAAAAGCGATCAATTTCCTTTCTGTTGAGATGCCATCTCCCATCACAAAGATCGGCCCCAAATATAACGTCACGGCGGCGGCCAGGAACTACAGTATAAACCAAGCATACGTTGAGACCATCACTGGGATTCGTAGAGAGGAGCAAAACCAGATGCAGGTATACATGATGCAATCCGGTTGCCTCATGGAATTCCTGTCTCGGGCCTTGGATGATCCACAAGCCGGACGTTGCGGGAAGTGCGCAGGCTGCATGGGACAACCATTGCTCTCCCCTGAATATGATCACGACTTAGCAAATCGAGCGGCTATTTTCCTGAGGAGAAGTTATCAACCACTTCCCCCCCGCAAACTATGGCCTAGTGGAGGCGCAATGCCGACTTATGGGTTTAGTGG
>JBAXDB010000069.1:0-13497 GCA_037141135.1 bacterium
GCCGGCGCGCAGAACGATTTGATTTTGACGGATGAGGCGGCCTCGCGCCGGCATTGTGAAATTCATCAGCGTGAGGATGGATTTCTGTTGCGTGATCTCGGCAGCACCAATGGCACGATGGTGCAGGGTGTGCGGGTATGTGAGGTGTATCTGAACCAGGGGGTGGAATTCCAGGTAGGGAAGACCAGGCTGGTGTTCTGTCCGCTTCAGGAGACCATGTCTTATCCGTTGAGTGCCCGTGAAAGTTTCGGGCGGCTGAACGGGGCGAGTGTGGCGATGCGCCGGGTGTATCATCTGGCGGAGACGTATGCCAAGACCGACGCGGCTATTTTGATTCAAGGTGAAACGGGGACCGGCAAGGAACTTCTGGCGGAGGCCTTGCATGAGCATAGTCCTCGCAGCAAGAAGCCCTTTGTGGTGATTGACTGTGCGGCACTGGCCACAGGGGTTATCGAAAGCGAATTGTTTGGTCATGCCAAGGGCTCATTTACGGGGGCCGGGACCGAGCGGGTAGGGGCCTTTGAGTCCGCCCATGGCGGGACCGTGTTTCTTGATGAGATTGGTGAGTTGGATTTATCGTTGCAGCCGAAACTGTTGCGCGTGTTGGAAAAGAAGGAAGTGCGGCGGTTGGGTGCGAATACGGTGCGACCGGTGGATGTGCGGATTATTGCGGCGACGAACCGGAATCTAGAGCGGGAGGTCCGGGAGGGCCGGTTCCGCGAGGATCTGTATTACCGGCTGTCTATAGTGAAGATTGAGCTGCCGCCGCTGCGCCAACGGAAGGATGACATTCCGTTGCTGGTGCGTTGTTTTCTCAAGGAACTTACGGGTTCTGATGACGTTACGGTCTGGGCAGACTTTGATAAAAGCATGGATCTGTTCCGCCAGCATGACTGGCCGGGCAATGCGCGTGAGCTTCGTAACGTAGTGGAGATGGGGGTGCGCGGGTCGACGGGAACGATTGATTTGGGGGCCTGCCTGACGTTGGGGCGTATGGGCGTGACGGATCCGGAGGCCGGGGTGGAAGATCAGTCCGACCGGCCGTTCAAGGAAGCCAAGAACCAGTTGGTTGAAACCTTTGAGCGAGACTATATCGTGAAACTGCTGGAGCGGAACGGAAACAACATTTCCCGTGCGGCCCGTGAAGCACAAATCGAGCGGGCCTACCTCCAACGTCTGGTGCGTAAGCATGAATTGAATCTAAAGGATTGAAGATGGGTCGCTGCAGTTGATAGCACCTCTCACCCTGACCCTCAGCCCCCAAGTGGCGAGGGAATGAGTCAAAAAACTCCCTTGCTGGGGAGAGGGTTGGGGTGAGGGTGATTGCTACCGCGTCTCGAAAATGGTGGGATCCCAATGGGTGGCGTATTGCTCCAGAGGGATTTTTAATAAAGTGTGGGCATGCAGCCAGTAAACGGGCTGATAGACGGTGCGCAATGTGTCGCGGGTGGTGACTGAGGCGTCCCGGTTCAGCATGAAATTGAATACGGGACCAATGCTGAGCACATAGAGGGTGGTGGCGACGATGGTGAATAACACCCAGATACTGGTTGTGCGTTGGCGTTGGAACTTCCGGATCTGGTCGAGCAGGTTACGGGCGGGCAGCGAATCCTGTTTAAACCGCTCGAGTACGTCGCGGGCGGTGCGTTCCGCCGATTTCAAGTCGCCTTTCCTCAGTGCATCTTCAGCTCTTGTCAGAAGCCGGGAAATTTGTTCGTTCTGCCGGGAGGCTTTCTCCGCCAGTGCGTCGGCGGGTGAAGGGTCCGCTGAAAGGCTCCTCAGTGACGCACAGATTTTGAGGCAGCCGTCGTAATCCTGGGCTTGCAATGCCAGGGAGGCTGACCCGACAAGACGTTCGATGGCCTTTCGATTATCTTCCAGTTCCGATTGGAGTTGTTCGATGCTGCTGGAGAGGGCGGCGACCGCCTTGGCGTAGGAACCAGGTTCAATGTCGAGTCGGGTGCTATCGTGAATCAAAGCGCCTTTGAGTGTGGGGAACTGGGATTCCAGCTGGCCGATGGACAGGAGCCGGTTTTCAATATCGGTGAGCCGGTTCCGGGCTTGCCCGGGCCTTTTCCCGATCAACAACTGCCTGGCTTGGTGCAGGTCCGCGCGGAGGGCGATAATGTTACGCTCGGCAATGCGCCAGGGCATTTCGCTGCGCAGCGCCTTGTATTCGGGGCCATCGTCAAGCACGCCGTATTCATTCAGGCGTTCACGCACCTCTTCATAGTTCTGTTTGTCGAGACCGGTGGTGATGGCCTGGGTCAACTCATCTTTGCGCTTGAGCGCCCAGGTGGCGGTTTCGCCCAGTTCGAGAATTTCCTGGACCAGTGCCCGCCCCTTGACGCCCCGGGGTTGGAACCGGTTGGCGGCATCCACGGCGTCCTTGATGCGCTCGAAATCCTTTTGGCGCCGGTATTCACGTAACCGGCTGAGCAGAGCCCGCATGTCCTCGAAGGTCTTGATGTCCGTGGAGCATTGGCCGCAGAAACGGACGCCCACGCGGGTTTCGCCGGCGCATTCGGGGCAGCTCTCCATGCCGTCCCAGTTGCAGTGGGTGCAATACCGGTTGTCCACTGGATTGAGCGCGCTGCACCACTTGCAGCGCCACATGCCGGGATCAGTCAGGGGCGATAGAAAATCGCCGGCGGATTGGGCCAGGACATCGGCAAAATCCCTGGCAGAAGGCCAGCGCTGGGCTGGGTTCTGCTCCATGGCTTTGAGGATAATGGGGCGCAGGCATTCAGGGACGCGGCTGTCGCGGAAAAAACGGGGGTTTTCGCCGGTCAGGCAGAAATACAGGATGCCCCCGAGGCTGTAGACGTCGGAGCGTTCATCCGCGATTCCGGGATCAGTTTCCTGCTCGGGTGCGGCGTAGCCGAGGGAGAGCATCCTGGCCCCGGTCAAGGTCAGTTTGGCGGCATCGGCGGTGGTTTGGCGGGCGATACCGAAATCCACAATGCGGGGTTCACCATGTTCGTCAAGAAGGACGTTGGAGGGTTTAAGGTCGCGGTGAATGACGCCGCGGCGATGGGCGTATTCGATGGCGGCACATAGTTTATTGACGAGGACGACGGAGACGCGAAGGGAAAGGGGGGTCCCGTTTTGTTCCAGTTTCTGCTCAAGGTTCAGGGAGAGGGGCGGCCAGTCGGAGGCGGGCGGTTTGCCGGGGCCGGCGACATATTCCATGACGATCTGGGGTTCAACGCGGTTGACGTCGAAGTCGTAGAGTTTGACGATATAGATGTGGCTGAGCGAAGCGATCAGCTTCGCTTCCCGGAGGAACCGGTCGCGCATGGAGCTATCGGTCAGAAAGGCCGGGCTGAGTCGCTTGATGGCGACGAAGCGGCCTAGTTTGAGGTCTTTGGCCAGGAAGACGGTACTCATCCCGCCCCGCCCGATTTCGCTCAGAATCAGGTACGGGGAGGTTTCGGCGACGGGAAGACCGGGAGCTGATGACGTGCCGCTTTGATCAAGAAGGGTGGGAGTGTCCCGGCCCGCCGCGGTATTTCGCGGAGGGGTGGTGTTATGTGGTGGCGAAGTCTCTCCTGTTTGCATGGCGTTCAATTGTCCTCGGGCTTTGTTAATTGTCAAGTTAAGTCCTGCAGGAAACCCAGCCCGGTTTTGATTAAAAAAACAATTTAATCGCGCCCAGAGCCGCAAAGATCTGGACCAGCCGCTCAAAGATGATCCTGGGAATGTGGCGGGCGAACTTGATACCTGCCCAGGCTCCAAGCGCAATGAACGGAAGCAGCATGGCATTGAAGGTCAGGGAGGGGATTGTGATCAGGCCCAATTGGGCGCTGAAGGGGACCTTGAAGGTGTTGACGAGCAGGAAGAACCAGGCGCTGGTGCCGATAAACGCGGTGGTCGGCAGTCCCATGGCCAGCAGATAGATGCCCATGATGGGGCCGGCCGCGTTGGCCATCATGGTGGTGAAACCCGCCAGAAGGCCGATGAGGATCGCAACGCCGTGGTGGTGCGGAATCCGGCTTGCCGGATCGGCAAAGCGTTGCCGCCAGAGATTCAAGGCCAGCATGGCCAGCACAATGCCACCGATGGCCGGACGTATCTGGGCGTCATTCAAACGGTCCATTGATAACCAACCGATAATAATTCCTATGACCGTCCAGGGGAAGAGCCGGAAGAGGCGGGGCCAGTCGGCATGACGACGGTAGTAGAACACGCCAATCACATCGCCGGCAATGAGCATGGGCAGGATGAAGCCGGTGGATATTTTGGCTGGTATGACGGCCGCGACGATGGGCACGGCGAGAATGCCGAGCCCGGGGAGGCCGCTCTTGGCCAGACCAATAATGATGGCAGCCAGTGCCATGACGCTCCATTGAAATACTGTAAGTTCGTGCATAGATTCCCGATAAGACCTGAAGGGCCGTATTTCTTAGCACGCTGGCAAGAAATTTCAAACTGTTCTTTCTTGCCGGAACTGAAACCGTCAATACCCCTCACCTCAGTCCTCTCCCGCAAGGGGAGAGGAAGCAGACTATGGACTTTATTTTTTCCTCTCGCCCCTTGCGGGCTAGGGTGAGGGGCCCCACCATTGTGTCGCTAGCATTGCGGACCGGCTTTTGCTAGTCTTTAAAGCCAGATAACAAACTGGCCCGGTTTACGGCACGGGGAATGATGAGAAGGACTGATTTAAGATGTTGTGGACAGGAGAAATGAATGAGTTTTTTCGAGGCAGGCATGCTGTTGTGTTTCGGGGCAAGTTGGCCATTTTCCGTTTATAAGACCTGGAAGGCAAAAACCAACAAGGGCAAGAGCCTGATTTTCCTGTGGCTGGTTTTCATCGGCTATGCCTGCGGCATCACCCATAAACTGCTCTACAGCCGCGATCTTGTCATTGCCATCTATTTGCTAAACGCGACCCTTGTCGCGGTTGATATTGTCCTGTGCACGATTTATTCAAGGCGGGAGAAAATCCAGATATGATTCTCATTCGAATGAGATTGACGATTTAGCAGGATTTTGCTGGAGTGACGGTAGATTTGTCGAAATTGATTTATGATCGGTAATGGGGTCAAAAAAAGGGATACAAACATGAAGATTGAATTACGAAAAGATTTTAAATATTCGCTGGTGGTTCCGACAAGTATGGGGATTCGTCTGACGCCGCTCAATGGGCAGCCGGTTCATTGCAGCAACACATTTTCACTGCAGGCAACCAGCGCGGAAACCAATGTTGCGAGCATCGCTTCATCTCTGGGACTTCCGGTTAAGATTTTGACAACCTTTGTCAAGGACAGCCCGGTGGCGCAGCTCATCAAGGACAACCTTGCTAGCCGTCACATGGATTATGAGGGGAAGGAAGTGGAGCAGGGCGGGCCCTGGGGTTACCGGCACCAGATTAATATTGCCGACAGCGGCTACGGTTCCCGTGGGCCGCGCGTGTGGAATGATCGGGCGGGTGAGGTTGGACGCACGCTGAACGTCAAGGATTTTGACCTGGACCGGATTTTCGGCAAGGAAGGGGTTCAGATTGTACATCTGTCCGGCCTGGTTGGTTCCCTGTCGCCGGAGACGGGTGCCTTCTGTCTGGCCCTGGCGCGCGCTGCCAAGAAGCATGGAACCCGCATTGCGTTTGATTTGAATTACCGGGCTTCGTTCTGGAAAAACCGCGAGAAAGAACTGCGCGAGATATTCAGCGAAATCGCGAGCGTTTCAGACATTCTCGTCGGGAATGAAGAGGACTTCCAGTTGTGTCTTGGAATTGAGGGACCCGAAGCCGGTGGGAAAGGACTTGCGGCCAAGATTGACGGCTTTAAGGGCATGATCGAACGCGTCAAAAAAGCCTATCCGAATGCCTCGGTTTTCGCCACCACGCTGCGTGAGGTCATCAGTTCCCAGCAGCATCTCTGGGGGGCAGTGATGTCAGCCGGAAACGACTGGCATGTGGTCGAACCGCGTGAAATCGGTGTGCTGGACCGGATCGGCGGCGGCGACGGCTTTGTTGGCGGAATGCTGTATGCCATCCTGAAGGGGTGGACGCCTGAGAAGTGGATCCAGTTTGGCTGGGCCAGTGGCGCCTTTGCGACCACCGTGCTGACGGATTACGGGCAACCGGCTGACGAAGATCAGATCTGGAGCATCTGGCAGGGCAACGCCCGCGTCAAACGCTGAACGTTGCTTCGATTCTCGACACACCCCCGGAGTTTCGGTAACGTGTCAGCCTTTTGTGGCATGGGATGGGTGTTTGGGAAACGAGGCGACTATGAATGCACAGGATATTGTTACGCTGAAGGAGCAGGGATTGGCGGAGGCCAAGGCGGCCACCTCCCTGGTGGAAATCGATGCGGTTCGGGTCAAATACCTGGGCCGAAAGGGCTTGCTGCCCGGAATCATGGAAGGGCTCAAATCCGTTCCTCCCGAGGAACGCCCGGAAGTGGGCCGCCGCGCCAATGAATTAAAGCAGGAGCTTGGTCAGGCCCTGGATGAGACGAAGGCCGCCCTTGGTGCGGCCTCCAAGGCGGCCAACCAGAAGCAGTTTGATGTCACCCTGCCCGGCGCCTGGAAAACCCTCGGCACCCGTCATCCAGTCACCCAGGTGATTGAGGAGGCCATCCGGATTTTTGGCATCCTTGGTTTCACGGTGGCGGACGGGCCTGACATGGAGACGGAGTATCACAACTTTGACGCTCTGAATACGCCTGCTGATCATCCGTCGCGTGACACCCAGGATACGTTCTGGCTGGATAAGAAGACGTTGCTTCGTACGCAGACTTCGCCGGTTCAGATCCGCGTCATGGAAAGTTGCAAGCCGCCGGTTCGCATTATTGCCCCCGGGCGCTGTTACCGGCGTGATACCACCGATGCCACGCACAGTGCGAACTTCCACCAGATCGAAGGACTCTATGTGGATCGCAAGGTCTCCATGGCGGATCTGAAGGGCGATATCACTTTCTTTGCCCACCAGATGATGGGCCCGAATGTCAAAGTGCGGTTCCGTCCGCATTTTTTCCCCTTTACCGAGCCCAGTGTGGAGTATGATTTTTCATGCCATGTGTGCGGTGGCCAGGGGTGCCGGGTCTGCAAAAACAGCGGTTGGATAGAAATCTCCGGCGCCGGTATGGTTAATCCGAGAGTCTTTGATATTGTCGGGTATGACCCCGAGGCGGTTACCGGTTATGCCTTCGGTATGGGCGTGGAGCGCATCGCCATGATCAAATTTGGTATCGAGGACATCCGGCTCCTCTATGATAACGATGTGCGATTCTTGTCCCAATTTTCCTGAGGAATACGACCATGAAACTTCCCTTGAGCTGGCTGAAAGAGTATGTGGATTTTGAATTGAGCCCCAAAGAACTGGCGTCATTACTGACGTTTTCCGGGACTGAAGTGGAGGGGATCAAAACCATTGGTGGTGATTTTACGGGCCTGGTAGTGGGCGAGGTCCTCAGTGTAGAGCGGCATCCGAATGCCGACCGCCTGACTGTCTGCCAGGTGAATGATGGCACGAACACTCTCACCGTGGTCTGCGGGGCGCCGAATGTGGCCGCCGGAATAAAGGTGCCGCTGGCGACAATCGGGGTAACCCTGCCGAACGGTTTGAAAATCAAGAAGGCCAAGGTGCGTGGAATCGAGTCGTTCGGTATGCTTTGCGCTGCGGATGAACTGGGTCTGTCTGAGGACCACAGTGGATTAATGATTCTGCCTCCTGATGTTAAGGTTGGGGCACCGTTTTCAGAGATTGCCGGTCCGCCTGAGACAGTGTTGGAACTCGAAGTGACGCCTAACCGGCCGGATTGCCTCAGCATGATCGGCATGGCGCGCGAGGTGGCAACCCTGTTGGGCAAGCCCTTGAAGATCCCGAATCCAGTGGTGAAGGAAAGTTCAACACCCGTGGCGAGTTTGGCCTCGGTGACTATTGAGGATTCGGTTGGTTGTCCCCGTTATACCGGCCGGGTGGTGCAGGGGATTACGATTGCTCCCAGTCCGCAATGGCTGCAGAGGCGTTTGGCGGCGGCGGGGATCAGGCCCATTAACAATGTGGTCGATATCACCAACTATGTGATGCTGGAAAGCGGTCAACCGCTCCATGCGTTTGACTATGAACTGCTGGAAGGACGCAGGATTGTGGTGCGTCGCGCCACGGCGGGCGAAACTATGAGCACCCTGGATGGGGCGGCGCGCGAGCTCACGCCTGAGATGTTGATGATTGCCGATGCGAAGCGTCCTGTGGCGGTGGCCGGGGTGATGGGGGGAGCCGGGAGCGAGATACGGGATGTCACCCGGACGGTGTTGCTGGAGAGCGCGTATTTCAAGCCCTCCGATGTCCGCAAGACCTCCAAGAAAATGGGGTTATCCTCGGAGTCCTCCTACCGCTTTGAACGTGGTGTGGATGTTGACAACGTGGAATGGGTCAGTCGCCGGGCCGCTCAACTGATGTGTGAGCTTGCCGGCGGTGTGGCGGCTCAGGGAGTGCTGGATGTATTTCCGACCAAGCCGGATCTCGTTCAGGTCAGCGTGCGATTTGATCGTGTAAGGGATTTGCTGGGCATCGAGATCACCAACGAGAAAGTGGTTTCCATTTTCGCAACACTCGGGTTCGGCATTGTGACGAAAGATGCGGTTCGTTGTGTGGTGATTGTGCCAACTTTCCGTGTGGATGTGGCGCAAGAGGCGGACTTGATTGAGGAAGTCGCCCGTATTTACGGCTTGGATAAAATTCCCTCACCGTCACCGGTGGCGAAGATTGTGCCGGGTGCGGATGACAAGCCGACGCGCGCGTTGCTGGCGCTGCGTGCGAATCTGGTCGGGCTGGGGCTCTCCGAGACGATGAACTACAGTTTCCTTTCTGAGAAACTGCTGGATCTGGTTGGCTATGGAGAAGCGGCTAAGCGGGTTGTGTTGCCGAATCCGATCAGTGCTGATCATACGGTGTTGAGGGATTCATTCATTCCCCAGATGATTGAGACGCTGGGCAAGAACCGGGCGCGACAGGCCCGGGAAGCGGCATTATTCGAGATGGGCCGTGTTTTCTTTAAGGATGCCGAAAGCAAGAATGCCGAGACGGATCGTGTGTGTATCGGCCTGATGGGGCCGGTGGGACGCGCAGGGATTTTGAAGTCTCAGCCGGTGAAGGATGAGGAGATGTTCCAGTGGATCAAGGGCATCCTCGAATCGTTGGGACGCGCCCAGCACGTTGCGGCGGTCGCCCGTGGCGGGTTATGCCGGTTGGATATTGAGCTTAAGCCGTTGTCGAATCCCTGCTTTGAAGAAGGCCGGGGCGTCACTGTGTGGTTGGCGGGTGCCTGTGTGGGGGTGATGGGTTTGGTCAGCGAACGTCTGCGCAATGAATGGCGTATGGCGGATCCGGTTGCGGTGCTGGAGCTTGAGCTCGCGCCATTACTGAAGGATGCTTTGAGGCTTCCGGTGGCGCATGGCATTGGCGCGTTCCCGGGCGTGGACCGGGATGTGGCGATGGTGGTGGAGGATGGAGTTTCGCATGAGGCGATCCTGAAATCCATCTGGCAGTCCGCCCCGCCGGAGTTGGTCGACATTCAGCTTTTCGATGTCTATCGCGGTGAGAACGTCGGCAAAGGCCGCAAGAGTATGGCCTATTCGATGACCTACCGTTCCATGGACAAGACCCTGACCGATGAAGTGGCCAACGCCTTTCATGATAAGGTCAAGGCGGCCTTGAGAAAAGATGTGGTGGCCGATATCCGGGAGGGATGAAGGCGCTTATCCAGAGAGTGAGTCGGGCGGGGGTGACCGTGGAGGGGAAAGAGGCCACGGTCATTGGCAAGGGCTTCGCCATTCTGCTGGGCGTGCGACAGGGGGACACCGATGCTGATGCCATTTATCTGGCCGAAAAAACCGCCGAGCTCCGCATTTTTCCTGACGCACAGGATAAGATGAATCTGGCGTTGAGTGAGGTTGGCGGGTCGGTTCTGGTGGTCTCGCAATTCACACTCTATGCGGACACTCGAAAGGGGAACCGCCCCAGCTTTATTAATGCCGCCGCTCCGGTTGAGGCCGAACGCCTCTACGACGTCTATGTCAGCCAGCTTCGCCGCATTCTGGGTCCGGACAAAATAGCGACCGGTGTATTCCGGGCCAACATGAGTGTCGAGATCATCAACGATGGCCCAGTGACGATCGAGTTGTGTTCGGATTCTAGAATTGAGAAGTCATAATCCAGAATTCGGAAGTGAACTATCTCCCTGGTTCAACCAAGCGGAGTATGTCGCCATTCCCTGTCAGGTAGTGGTTGGTTGGGGTATAGAGCTTTCAAGAAACGATCACATGGTACGCAAAGAACACCATCCCGAAGGAATTGCTCTTGTCCGCGATAAAGCAATACGGCCCTCGACTCCGGATAGTCTGAGGCGAATGCCTTCAATGCCTGCAGGTCAGTTCCGGCGATCTTGGCTGAATTCTTGACTTCTATGGCCACAAGTTCGTTTTCGCCATAGACAACGAAGTCGACTTCTGTGCCGGCGCGAGTGCGCCAGAAATGCAGTGTATTATGTTGGCCTGAGTAGTCGTTCCAGGCACGCAGATGCTGGAAGACGAGTCCCTCCAGTGCGGCCCCATCAATTTCCGCCGGAGAGTCCAGCGGCCCCTTGGGGCGGATTGAACGGAAGACCCCTGCATCAAAGAAGAAGAACTTATCATGGCCGACCAGTTGCCGCTTCGCACGCTTCGCGAAGACCGGCAGTCGTACAGCGATCAGGAGATCCTCAAGAATTGAGACATATCCTTCCACGGTCGTGCGGCTTACGGCGCACTCGCGGGCTACCTCGGCCACGCTAAGCAGTGCGGCGTGAGAGAAACTGATGGCTTCGAGAAACCGCGCGAAGCTCCCCATGTTCCGAACCAGTCCTTCCATTTGGACTTCTTCACGGATATAGAGTGCCAGATAGGCTCGAAGAACAGCCTCACGATCATCAGCCGCCAACACGAGCGGCACCAATCCGACCCGTAGTGCGTCTTCAAGTGAAAAAGCCTCGCCAAGTTCTGTTGCCATGAATGGGTGGCATGTGGTCAATAGTGCCCGTCCTGCCAGCAGATCCACGCCCGCCCGCTTCAGTTTTCGTGAACTGGACCCCGTCAGGACGAAACGCAGCTCAGGATGGGCTTCGATGAGCTGATGGACGACGCTTAACAGGGCGGGTACTCGCTGGATTTCGTCCAACACGAAAGTATGGCGATCTGCATTGCCCGCCACTAGTTCACGCAAGCGATCTGGACTCGCGATGAAACGCTGGCAGATTTCCGGCGACAACAAGTCCACAAAATAAGCTTCAGGCATCTGCATCCGCAGCCAAGTTGACTTGCCGGTACCGCGTGGACCAAAAAGGAAAAAACTCCTTGTTGGGCAGGGCAATAGACGTTTCGTTGTTTGCATGTCGAAAATCTATCGCAATAATGCTCCCAAGTAAACTTAAAACGACTGCTGTTTCGTCATAAATGCATTCAAAACGACGGTATGTATGGCGAAATATGGAAGTCGTTTGTTGGATATATGCTTGACGAAAAACCGCAAATTTGCGATCTGAAACGTTTCAGATGAACAAAAAGCGGATAAAAGGCGGGGCGCGGTTGCGCGATGTGGCCATGGCGGCCGGGGTTTCAAATGCCACGGTGTCGGCTGTCGCCAATGGCCGGGCGGACAAATATGGCATCTGCCTGGCGACTCAGGAGAAAGTCAAAGTCGCTATCCGGCAATTGGGCTACTCGCCAAGTCTTGCCGCCTTGGACATGGTTGCTGGTCGTAATTCCCTGGTGGGGCTGGCCATCTCGGATGACTTCCCAGCGGCCGATCACCGCATGGCGGCCTTGGAACCATTTCTGGCGCAGGCGGGGTTCAGGGTCATCTTGGCCTTCCTGCCGCCTGATCCACAGGCTGCAACGGCACGTATTACCAGTCTCATTCAATTCGGTGTTTCCGGGTTGGTGATTTTTCCGGCGGAATCCATAGTGCTTCCAAAACTCAACTGCCCCGCCGTCATGGTTGGCAGACCCGGGGCTGGAGTTCCTGCCGTCTACGAAGACGAGGTTGAAGGCGGGCGAAGACTGGCTCGACGGCTTCTCGACAAAGGACATCGGCGCATAGCCATCTTGGGAAACCAGCAACCCAACAACTCAGCAACTTCATCTTCACCGGCGACACCGTCGCCTGCCGTGAACGGCTTTCTGGCTGCCTGCGCGCAGGTCGGGGCGACGGTACGGAGTTTCCACTCAGTGTCAGAATTCCTGCCGATGGCGGAGACCATGACGGCGGTTTTCTGTGTCACCCCGGCGGCGTTGCTGGAACTTTATTCCAGGGGCAGCGCCGGTGGCCTGCGCCTTGGGACCGATCTGGCCGTGGTGGCGGTGGACAGTCTGGGGGTTGCAGCGAACCTGATGCCGAGGCCGACGGTGTTACAGCCAGGAATCGCCCAACTTGGACAGGCGGTTGCCCAGTCGATCCAGCAGGCGATTCAAGGGGTGGTTCCCGGCGATGTCCGGTTGGAGCCGGTGATTTTTGACGGCGAGACTATCACGGCTTTACCGCTCCCCAGTTCTGCGGAACCGGTGTCAAACCCTGGTCCGGCAGTGGCACCACAGCCGTCGGTTTCGGCGTCGGTTCCACCGCCGGTCAAACCCATCATGCCAGTCAATACACCACCTTCCCCAGTGTCACCACCTCCTGTCGTGGCGCCAAAACCAACCCCTGTTCCGGCCCACCAGACGTCAATACCAGTCATCATTCCAACCACCCCAGAACCATCAATTTTGCCATCTGAAACGTTTCAGATGCCGGAAACGGTAATTTCTGGGCCCACCGTTCCGGTCTCCGATGTAGTAGCCGCTGCCAGTGGTGAGCCGGTCGAGCCCATCCCCGGCGGCACTGTCCCGCAACAGACCAGTCCGGCCCCTGAAATTGCGGACACGCCTCCGATGGTCCATGAGTTAACCGTTCCGTTTTCTCCGGCCTTGGTTCCCGATACCCCGCCCCCTGCGGTGCCAACACCGGTCCCGGTGTCAGAACCGGTGTCTGAACCAGTCATCGCGCCACCTCCTGCCTCCGACCCCGAACCAGAAATTGAGGTAGCACCGACACCGGAATCCGCCCCGACACCGGAGCCATCGCCTCCTGCGGTCTCAACGCCGACCGAGGCCATCCCGCCGCCTCAAGTCGTTGAGCCGGTCCCGCCGGTGTCCACGCCCGAAGTTGAGGCCCAAACACCGGTACCGCTCTCCGAGCCGATTGCAACGCCGCCGCCCATCGTCACGGAAATGCCGCCACCTCAAACACCGGAACCGCCTGTCATCGTCCCGCCCCCGGAAACACAGCCTTCTGCGGTCTCAACGCCGGAAGAAGTCCCTGCGCCGTCTCAGACACCGGAAGGCTCTTCTCATGCGCCAAACTCGGTGTTTTCGTCACCATGAACTTTGAAGACCCACGCGCATACGTGGGCGGGCCTTCATGGTCAAGTCCTGATTTAAAGTTGTCACTTTGTCGCATTGCATATCATCCTTTTT
>JBAXDB010000070.1:0-13378 GCA_037141135.1 bacterium
ACCAGCCAATCCAAGAGATTTGAACAGAAGTCGCGAAGCTCGCAAAGGTCAAATGTGGCGTTTATTTCGTTGCCACGGGACCATGGCACCAAAATAAACGCCACGGTTTGCTTGAAGAATCGAAGACTTGTCGCCTCCTGCCGAGGGTCGGTGCGGGATTTTTATTTCTGGTACTCCGGAAATACAAACCCCGCATCATTTTCACGGGATCGGCCTCTCGCCTTTGCGTTCTTTGCGACTTGAGCGGAGCGGGTGTTCAAATTCCTTCCGATTTCGCGGACATTTAGATGCGTCTGCCCTGGGGATTGGGCTTGAAAGGGACGCGCGGCATCCCTATGATGCGCCCTGTCTTCAATTATGCCCCGGTAGCTCAGCTGGACAGAGCAGCCGTTTCCTAAACTGCAGGTCGCGCGTTCGAACCGCGCCCGGGGTACCACTTGCCACCCGTTACGAGAACGCTTTCAACTGATCTGCGAATCGCAGCTTACCTCTTTTCTCGGTTGGTAAATCATGCGTGGACATGAAAAGGATAAGTTTGCCCATGGCGAAATTTGAGGGTGAGAAGAGTTTCAGAAATGGGAGCAAGGCCTGACAAAGCCAGACGGGCATATGCACAATTCTGGGCTTGGTCCCGTAATGGGCAAAGCAAGTCATGCATATCTCGTTCCAACTCATGTCTTCCGGTCCACCGATCTCGATAACACTATTGCTTTGGGACAAGCTGTCTTCCACCATCACCCGTGCCACGTCCTTCACATCCACCGGCGTGAAAATGTTGGTTCCCGGACCAACGATGAACATGGGCCCTTTTGCCGCCATTCGGCCCATCTCTATAAGGTCGGCAAAAAATCCGCCAGCTCGAAAGATGACCCATTCCAGTCCTGAGTTTCGTAGTTCCTTCTTGAAAAGATGTTTGGCCTGAAGCAGGGGGACCCCGTGCTCTTCCCCGTGTTCAGCGCCGATGGGGGTAATGAAGGCAAACCTTCTGACTCCCTGTTTTTTTGCCTCGTTGAGCAGGTTTAAGTTCCCCTGGTAGTCCACGTCCATGTGCGTCATCCGATTGCGCATTCGAGTAATTCCAAGGCAGGACACAACAATATCCGCCCCTTTGCATACGCCCTCGAGTTGCTCCGGCTTGGTGACGTCACACGCCATGGTGGAAAGGCGAGGATGATACAAACCGGCGAACTCCTGCTTGCTGTACCCCATGGCCGTTACCTGGATATCCCTATCCAGAAAATCGCTGATTAATTGTTTGCCGAGAGGCCCCCCTGCACCTGCAATGAAAACATGCATTTCTGCCTCCTATTTTTGGAACTGGATCACCCATTCTGTGGATGGGAGTGAGAGTTTGCTTTCATGATATTTTGCTGCCAATTCACCCTTTTCCTCGGCAAGTTTGCCAAGACAGATGATCTTGAAGGCACTGCAGTTATCCAGCCCCACGGCCTTCAGAAAGTCATCGGTATGAATCATCACCGACACAATGCCCTTGAACCGTCCATTTACCATGATCGGGTAACGCATTGCTACCAGACGGGGCTGGATAAGACTGCCGTGCCCAGGCTCACTGAGTTGAGGCTCCGGCTTCTTCTGTATCAGTTTCCAGAAATAATCCAGTTCACTGACGCGTTTCAGGTCAAACCCTACAGCTAGGAAATCGCGACGATAATACACCTGCCGTATAACGAAATTTGTGTCTATAAGTGAGGCCCCGAACACGCCCGGTGTAGCCTCCACAAACGGTTTCATTTGCGTTCTGAAGGTGTCCACAGTTGGTTGCTGGTCGGCGACCCCCTGCAGTCCCTTCATGACGCCGGCCACGTAGTTGCTTACCGCGCCAGCCATCCTGTCGCCCTCAGTATCGGCGCGGGCGCTGGACATCGCCACTATCGCCAGCACAGCAATGAGAATTCTGATTTTGATATTTTGTTTCATTTGTTTTGTTTCCTTTTTTGATTTTTATCTCTCCAATACATAGACTGATACATACCCGGCATGATGGGCCACGCTTCGCCAGGTCCGGAATTTCGATCGATCAAATGCCGCTTCCAGCTTGCCTTCTATATTTTCCCGAATCTCCGCCTGCTGGAACAGGAAGTATCCCGACCAGACGCAGATTGTTCCAAACAGGTTTGTCGGGGGCGTGATATCTACGATCACGGTTTTCCCGCCCGGAACCAGAGTCCGCCAAATCTCATTCAAGGCACGGGTCTTCAGGTCGGCATTGATGTGATGAAAGAACATGGTCGAAACGGCGCAGTCAAATGAACCGTCCGCGAAAGGGAGTTGCTCTGCCAGGGCGGCCTCGAAGGCAACATTCGGCAACCTCTTCGCCTTACGGCGCGCAACGTCGATCATGGCCGTCGCGGCGTCAACGCCGACCACGCATGACTGCTCGCTGTCGGGAAGGGCACCGGCGATCTGGCGCGTGAGGGTCCCCGTACCGCATCCGACGTCCAGGACCTTTTCGCTGCCTTTGAGCGAAAGGATGGCCACAACCTCCCGCCGGATGACCCGATCCAAGCCGAACATCATCAGGGGTTCAAGCAGATCATATACCTTGGCCACATGATCCAGCGTGCGGCCGGACGTTTGCCGGGCTGGATTTCCATCCAGCTTGGCCAGGCAACCGATCCCGCGTGTTGTCAGCATATTTCTGTTGATCGTGTCAGAGTGCATATTTCAAATCCTCCAAATCAAGTGAGTCAAAGAGAACGCTTGCCATGGTGTTGACTGCCGAATTTCCGATATCAAGGCCCTCCCGGCTCATTGCGGCTAATCCTGAGCAAAGGTGAGCCATGGCCAGACGTGCAGCAGGGCGCACCACATGGGGTATATCCGCATGAAGCCGTTCCTCAACTTCCGGCTTCCTGCTGTCGAGTACCCGCAGGTAGGGATCTGCACTCCATTGGAGACTGGAGAGGATATAATTGTGTCGGCGTTCACGGTGGTCCCGTGCCATATCGCGTATATCGTCAAGGATCTGGCACCCCAGACCAAACGCCATGAGTCCATCCTTCAGGGCGGCCAGCTTCAGCTGGTCCAGGCCGCGTTCGATACGGTCGGGGCCCAGAAATGGCAGATGAAACAGCATGCCCGTTTTCAGCCGATGAAGGGTGTCGAGCACATACTCCGGTCGGGGCCTGTCGGTGATGCCGCCTTCTTCAGTTGCTTCCTGCGCTGCACTCGGGAGCAGCACCTGAAGGGAACTTTCTGAGAGTACAGCCGCTTCTTCCTTTGTGATTTGCCCATCGCCTACGGCGGCGTTCAGCAAACGCTCCAGGATACGGTCAGCTGCCATGATGGTGACGACTTGCCTCATCACACGGGACTGTCCCGGCATGCGAATGGGCAGGGTCACTTTGTCCTCCTGATCGAGAAGATTGTCGGCGCTGGTTACCCAGATGCGGAACAGGTAGTTGATTGAGCCGTAGAGCTGTCGCCGTTCTGGAGCGACCTCCAGCACATGATACGTCGATTGAAAAAGAGTGGAGAATAAATTCCGGCGAAAGGTCAGGAGCGGACCCGGTGCAGGATCAAGATCGACCGTGAACGGGGAGGGCGTGCCAGCCGGTGAGCGAATGATTTCCGCGGCCAGCCTGTGGACTTCGCGGACAATAGTCTGTTGCTCACCAAAGGCCCGTTTCAGGACCCGGATCGATTCCCACATTGCCATCGCTCGACTTGCATTCATGATTTTCCCCATGGGTCGCAAACTTCTGGTTTGCTGCTGTTTTGTCGGTTCAAGAACTTTCATCTGCCAACATGATGACACCAACAACTCTCGGATAGCCATGGAAGAATCATGAAGATTTCTTAAGGAAGTTAAGGATTCTATTTTGCCGTTGTTGCCATATGAGATTCATGTTGTACTCTAGATCAATAAATGAGGCGGGTGACATGCATGTAATGGTTGTGGAAGATGATGACATGATGGCGGCAACACTTGCCAAGGGGATCACAGAAGACGGCTACCGGGTGACGCCCTGCGGAACGGCTGCCGATGCTCTGAGAATTACCGCTGCCGATCCCCCCGATCTGATTGTCCTTGATATCGGGCTGCCGGATCGAAGCGGACTGGACGTGCTGCAAACGCTTCGATCACGAAAATGTCTCATGCCTGTGATCATCCTGACGGCACGCGATGCGGTTAGGGATCGTGTCAAAGGCCTGGATGCGGGCGCCGATGACTATCTCATCAAGCCCTTTGCCTTCGCAGAATTGCTGGCTAGGATTCGTGCCCGTTTGCGCCATTCAGAGGTCCCGGAACCTACTATGTTGCGGGTGGACGAACTTACAATTGATGTGCTGAACCGCAAGGTAATGCGTGGAGCTCGGGAGATCATCCTGACTGGGCAGGAATTTGCTCTGCTCAGGTATCTGGTCGATAATGTCGGGAAAACGGTGTCGCGTGAGATGATCGCACGGGATGTCTGGCATATTGAGTCGCGTGCCACACCCCTGGATAACGTCATTGACGTGCATATTTCACACCTACGGGCCAAAGTGGACCGGGGGTTTGCCACGGAGTTGATCCAGACTGTCTGGGGCGTTGGGTTTGCCCTGAAAGCGGATAAATGAAAACACCATTGCGTCTTCGTATGTTTTTCTGGTTGGTGGCCTTGCTGATGCTTTTCGTGGCGTTTCAGTTTGCCATATTCAGCATCATCGAGTTCCGCGCCTGGCTGCATCACCCGGGGGAGAATTTGCGCGACCATCTGATGGAAGCCGTCATGGGTGTGGTTTGGGATCTTGCCGCACTGCCCATCCTGATTGGCGTGGCGTGGTGGATCTCCCGGCGCATGATCCGTCCCATCCAGACGATCACAGTGGCGGCCGACAATATCTGTTCCGGACATTTTGAAGACAGGATCTCGACAGTCAACATGCCTGATGATGAGATGCGCCGCATGGCCACTACCATTAATGCCGCGTTTGATTACTACCATGACGCGGTGGAACGATTGCGACGATTCAGCGGCGACGCCTCGCATCAATTACGGACGCCTTTGGCGTCGATGCAGAGTGTCGGGGAGGTTGCCCTTTCGCGGGATCGTAGCCCCGAGGAATACCGGCAGGCACTGGCGAATATGCTGGAAGAAGTCCGGCGCATGTCAAGAGTGACCGAACAGTTGCTCAGGCTTGCCCGATTGGACAGGACGGAGGTCCGCTCTTCTTTCATCCGGTTGGACCTTGGACAGGTTGCACACCGGACGGCCGTGATTTTTCAGCCCCTCTGTGATGAGAAGCGGGTAAGCTTGCGCGTTGAAACGGAGAACGGGCTTCAGATACTGGGGCATGAGGATTTGCTGATTGAGATGATGGCCAACCTCCTGGATAATGCGCTTCGCCTTACCCCTGACGGAGGTGACATTCTCCTGAAAGCGGAGTCGGAATCCACGGGCGAGGTTCTTCTGACTGTGGCTGACACTGGCCCGGGGATTGCCCCGGAATTAGCTGAACGGGTATTTGAACTATTCGGACAGGTCCCAGGCTCTCGCCAGACCGGCGCCGGCCTCGGGCTGGCTATTGTTGCCGCTATCGCCAAAGTCCATGGCGGCCGCGCCGAATTGAATCGAATGCACACCCGAGGGGCAGTCTTTCATGTGCGTCTGCCACGATTGCCAACAACCTGCTGATCGGGGATATCAATATGGTGCGCAAACCCGTTAAATAAGTTTGCGCACAATCGATGCAGAGATAAAAAGTAGGGCTACGCGGCGGCTACGGTTACGCGAGGAATGAATCCCAAATCTTTTCGAATGGCATTGATAATCAGGGCTAAACTTTTGGCCGTAGGGTTGCCGTGGCACCCCAACATACGGTGAAGCGTTTTTTCGCCGAAGCCGGTTTGTTGTGCCAGTGCCTTAAAACTTATTTCTGCATGAACCAGGTCACGAAGCATGGAGAGCCCTTCTTCTATTTCGCCTTCGAGGATAGCGTTGATAGCTTCCGCGTAAAGCGCCTGTGCAAATTTCGAGTCACGTTTGATTCTAGCCAGAACAGTTGCTTTGTATTCTTTAGTCAAGCTCATGAGTTATTTCACCTTTAAATATTGATCCCAACGTTCTCTGGCGGCGGAGATATCGGCGGACTGCCTGTGTTTGTCTCCTCCACCCAGTAATACAATCAGTGTCGCCCCGTCGATTCCGTAATACACCCGATACCCTGGGCCGAAATGCATTCGAAGTTCAAATAATCCGCCACTTAAGGCCTTTGCAGACCCGAAATTACCTGTTTCCAACCGCCTGATATGACGATCCACCCGCGCCGCTGTCGCCGGATCGAGATCATCGAACCAATCCGAGAAAAAAGATTTTCCGTCGTTCTGATAAACCTGAATGCAATATCTCATATAGTATCTTAAAAGACTCCAATGTCAATATAGCGCTAATTTCTTGATTAATATGGCAACTATATAACTAATATAGCTGTAGCATCAAGATGTGATTGCTTAAAACATTAGCGAATGGCGAGGAGTGCCCGTCGACGAAGTACGGCCGCATGGAAGAAACTCAGGAGATGAACGGATGCTCCAGCACCGCTCCCAAAAGAGATGTAGGCGAAAATAGCGCCCAAAAACCAAAAGGGAAAAGACCAGTTAATCAACAGGAACTGTCCCAAGCCGGGGATGAACAGCGAGAGAGCCGTTGAGATCTCGATATAATTCCTGAATCCTTGATCGCTTGTCATGATGAAATGGTTGCAGATACTGGCTGAATGTCAAACAGGAATGGCGGCGAATGATTATATGGCACTGACTTCGGGAGATGTCGTGCGCAAACTATGTTTATGGGTTTGCGCAATGTTTCGATAGAGGAGCGATCTTATTATGTTTGTTCATGTTGCCTGCTTATGTAAATATCAATAAGTCCTCGTCCGGGTATCACATTACCGGAAGCAAAAACACAACCTTCGCTGACCGGACCGCCTCCGGCGGATACCGGATTACGAATGGCTCAAAAACAACCATCATCAGCAAGGCGGCTTCCAGTTACCGGGTTACATCTGGGCCGTAAAAATGTTCTGCAAGGCGGTTAGATCCGGAATCAGGCTGGGGATCAGGTCAAGGGTTGCCGGTGAACTGGTGGGGGAAAGGACGATTCCTATTCCTGCGTGTGCCAGTACCTTCAGAAAAGCGATTTCTTATCCATTCCATTCGACGCCCAAAATACTGTTGAGCCTCCCTACCTCGTCAAGCCCTTCAAAACGGAGGTCAACCTCAACCGGTTATATCGCTGAACCAGGATACATGGCAGATTCGCCACCCCTCCATATAGCACCATCACAATTCCCACCCCCCACGAATTCCAAAAAAAGAACACCAAGGAAAATCCAAGAACAATCCAGTGCACCGCTTCACTGCGGCATGTCTCAATCAAAAAGCGGTTGAGATAGACGGCCCCATGCCCCTGGATCCTCTTCTTCCGAAAGCCCAGTTTGAAAAGAGCCGCCCCGTCCGGCAGCCTATGCTTCCACACCTTGATAGCGAATACCGCTTCGTAAAACCGCCCGCCGCGTTCCCAGTGTCGCCCCCGGAACAGCCAGCCGGCGGGATCGAAACGTGTCGGCGCGAGTCGTGTCCCCAAACCGGCCACACCGAGGTGGATCACCAACCATGTCAGGATGTTGACGACCACCAACCTCCAAATTATCAGCGATTCCTCTGGCATTAATCCGTTTTCGTCAGATCAATCCGACGCCCTTTCCAGGACACCTCTTGCGAGAGCCCAACACTTACAACGGAACGAGTAAAAACAGCCAGATAGAAAACAAGAAAAACCGGATAACCGAACGCAACAAACCAACGGAATGAACCTATTCTGACCAGCATCGCATAAATTTGTGCCGCGTATAATGCATAGATAACCAAATCTGCGCACGGATTCTTTCCATACGCGACTGCAAGCGCCAGAAGCCCTGCAATCGTCAAACTGCCTGTTATCCAGGCGCTAATGGCCAGCAACAGCAACACGGGGGTGTGTGCCGCACCTGTCGCAAAAGCCTTCATCCAGCCCCCCGCCAACTCACGGATCCCCCCGGGATACATCCGCATCGTCACCACACCTCGTCCGCCGTAGCATCGCAGAGGAACACCTGCTTGCGCAAACAAAGGCGCCATGAAAAAGTTTTCAAGAATCCGGCCCTTGACGGCCTCATGGCCGCCGATCGCCTCATAGGCAGGACGCCCTACCATCAGGAAAGGCCCGAAGAGGCCGCGGGGCTGAAGATGCCCCCCAAAAACCGTAAAGGCGCCGGTGCCCGCCGTCATCACCAGGTTGAAAAAGGCGGACAACTGCTCGTAGAACAAGGGGACCCTGTGATAGGGCCCCACAGATAAAACACCCGGCTGACGTGCATAGGTGTCCCGAATCGCACGCAACGCTCCAGGTTCAAACCGCACATCCGCGTCAACGAAAAGCAAAACATCACCCTTCGCTTCGCGGGCCCCTTGATGACAAGCCCAGGTTTTGCCACGCCAACCTGGCGGGAGTGATGCCGAAGACAATACCCGCGCGCCCCCCGCCCGGGCGACCCCAGCCGTACGATCCCGTGAGGCATCGTCAACTACGATGATCTCATCCGGCGGCTGTCCCTGCGCCACCAGGGATCCGAGCAGGGCTGGAAGATTCTTTTCCTCATCCCTCGCGGGCACAATAATGGAGAGTGTAAAGTGCGCTCCAGATTCCACACTCCGCCTGCAGGGCGGGATACGGAACAGAAACAGGAAGCCAAGCCCCCACAACCCCAGTACTATTAGTAGCACGGTCACCCGCGGTCCCACTCTACAATCTTGTGGCATACGTTCTGACCGCACAACACGACCATCGGCATTCCGCCACCAGGATTAACGGAGCCGCCTGCAAAAAATAAATTGGCATAGTGCGCATCCTGCTTGGGTGCCTTGAAACCGAAATTCTTCCACTTATCCGCCACCACCCCGTAGATGGAACCCTGGTTCGAGTAATACTGCCGCTGAATGTCAAGGGGGGTCCACACATGCTCAAACGCGATATGCTTGCGCAAGTCCGTCAGACCCATGCGCTCAAGTTTAAGGATGACCCGATTCTTAAAAGCCATGTAGTCCGCCTCGGTCAGCGGTTGCTTCTCATTCAGACAGGGAATATGGGGGAGGATCTTCAGGCAGTCGCACCCCGGCGGCGACACCG
The DNA here is from genome assembly GCA_037141135.1 of bacterium. GTDB lineage: Bacteria > Verrucomicrobiota > Kiritimatiellia > CAIKKV01 > CAITUY01 > JAABPW01. The sequence continues at coordinate 9,174 of JBAXDB010000070.1, forward strand.
TCGGATCGGTCTTGGAAGCGGCCACAAGATAAATAGTAGGATCGTCGGAGAGTATTCCCTTTTTGAAAACCGCATCAAAATGCCCCCGTTGATCCCCCGAATAAAAGAAGTTATGATGTGCCAGTTGCGGGTAGCGGATGTCCAGCCCCAGGTCGAGAATCAGCCCTGAACAGGCTGGTTGAAAACGGCGGAGCCGCCGCTGCGCCGCGGCATCCGGCGGCAACAGTTTCTGGTGGGCGGGAATAACCTCCATATTGGAAACGATAATCTCCGCATCGTGTTGCAAGCCCTCTGCGGTGGTGATGCCTATAACCCGACTCCCTTGCGTCCGGATCGTGGCAACCTCCGAGTTCAGATGCACCAGAATCCCGAGTTCATCCATCAGTCTGCGTAAACCCAATGCGATATTGTACAGCCCCCCGTCCACATACCAGAGATCGTACCGGAATTGGATCGTAGGCAGGCAGTTCATGAACGCAGGTGCATCATAGGCGGAGGACCCCACGTACTTGATAAAATAATCAAGCACATCGCGCACATGGGGTTCGTCGATAAACCGGGCCACCCCTCTGTGCATCGTCCGGCAAAGATCAAACTTGAGAAAATCCAGCAGTCCGTAGAAGCGCTGAAAATCGCGCACGGTGTCCAGCCCATGCTCAAAGTAGCCTGCATTAACAAGGTCATAAAGCTGGCCTGCATAGTCCAGGAATTCTTTGAACCGCTGCGGATCCTGCCCGACCTTGCGCAATTCGTCGTTCATAAGGTCGGCTTCGGGAACCAGATCGAGTACCGTCCCATCTTCAAAAAAGTTCCGCCAATGCGGCCGCAGGGGCCGGATCGGGATATAGTCGGTCAACTGTCGGCCTGACCGCTGGAAAAGCCGCTCGAAGATGTGGGGAAGCGTGAGAATCGAAGGACCCAGATCGAACGTGTAGCCCTGAGCGGTGAGGACGTTCAGTTTGCCGCCGATCTTGCCATTCTTTTCAAATACCTCCACGGCATAGCCTTCCTGGGCCAGCGAAATCGCCGCCGATAGTCCTCCCAGGCCAGCCCCTATGACGATCACTTTTTTTCGCTTTGTTGTGTGCACAGCCCCACCTCTTTCCCTCGCCATCATTCTTAAGCTTTGCTTACTCTGTCCGCTCGGACAAATACTGAAAAGCAAGTTTATCCCTCGGGTTCGACTCCAGTGCTTTTCGATAGTAGGCAACCGCTTTGTCATGCTCGCCAGCGTCCTGGAACAGCCTGCCGGTAAAGGTCAGGCAGGAACTCCGTCCCCAGCGGGGCTGGAGCGGTTCCCGGACTGCGTCCTCCTCCTTTTCGAACAAGGCTTCCGCTTTCAAGAAATACACCAATGCCAGTTTTCTGTCCCCGAGAAACCCCGGCGCGTGATAATAACCTGCCCCGATCAAGTAGTGAACCCGGGGATTATCAGGGCCATTCATTAACGCAAGGCGTTGATGCCGCAACATTTGAGGGCCCCGCCAGAGCGCCGTAGCCGGGTGATCGGCAATTTGTACACCGAGAAGGACGCTCAATAGGGCATGGCACTCCGGGTCATCCGGCTTAAGTCTTAGTCCCTCCTCGAACGCGTTGGTGGCCCGCTCGAGCCTTTGGAGCCGCTGAGTTGTCCTCGTGCGGACTTCACCGCTCTCGGGCTTGCCGCACCGCAGAACGGCGTGGAAATCGGCGACTCCCTGCCAATAGAAAGCCGGGAATGAGGTTGAATTCGACTGGGCCACCGCTGCAAACAGTTCGGACGCCGCTACAAAGCCTTCGTAACTCCAGTCATCAAAGGCGGTACAAAAGGTGCCGACCCCCATCATCAACTGGTTGGTGGGTGTGGCGGACATCTGGGCAGGCCCGGTCATGGCGAATAACCCGCAACACATGACCAGTGAGACGCCATACTTCATGTATTCCCTTATACAATAACCTTGACGGGATGCGACATTATTTCGTTCCCTGTCCCATGACTGCAGATTCATGGTTGACGCAGGCGCGAGCATTCCGGGACAATGGGACCGCCCGCTCCCTCTCATTTCGGCGGGCGCAACTCAACATTCTTGCCGATGTGATTGTATCCTCCGAAGGAGATATTCTTGACGCCCTGCACCTGGATCTAGGCAAGCCGGTTATCGAGGCCTATGCCTCGGAAATCGGTTTTGTTCTCGCCGATATCCGTTACGCCTTGAAACACCTCGACGATTGGACCCGACCGCAACGACGCCACACTCCGCTTTGGCTTGCGCCAGCCTCAAGCCGCATTCACCCAGAACCCTACGGCGTGGCCCTCATCATCGGACCTTGGAACTACCCCTTCGCCCTGACCATCTCCCCGCTGGTCTCCGCCCTGGCGGCCGGAAATGGAGTATGTGTCAAGCCGTCAGAATACGCACCACATGTCTCCAGCGTGATAACCCGTATCCTGCATGACCATTTCCAGTCGGACTATATCACCGCTGTGGAAGGCGATGCCTCCCGCGCCCGGGAATTGGCCTGCCAGCCGTTCGATAAAATCTTTTTCACAGGCAGCACGACAGTGGGACGTCTGGTGCTGGCAGCGGCAGCCCCCAACCTCACGCCCGTCACGCTGGAACTGGGAGGCAAATCGCCCTGCTTGATCTGTTCCGACGCCGACCTGCAGGTTGCCGCACGCCGTATTGTCCGGGGAAAATTCATCAACGCCGGTCAAACGTGTGTGGCTCCGGACCATGTCTGGGTTCAGGCGGAGGTAATGAAACCTTGGCTCGAACACCTCACCCGGACCCTGCGTGAGTTCTATGGCCCAGACCCGAAGCAAAGTCCTGATTATGGGCGCATCGTCAATCGTTCGCACATGAACCGCTTAACATCCTACCTTAGCCAGGGCCACCTCGAGTTCGGTGGACAATTTGACGAAAGCGACCGCTATCTCGCCCCAACCGTACTCACCGCTGTCTCCCTGAGCGCCCCTGTCATGCAGGAGGAGATTTTCGGTCCCATCCTGCCTGTCCTTCCGTTTGAAAAACTGGATAACGTCATAAGTCTCCTCCGCAGCCGCCCTCGGCCACTGGCGCTTTACGCCTTTACCGGCGAGCGGGCCACCCGGGAACGTCTGCTCGCCGAAACCACCTCTGGCGGCGTCGGCTTCAACGACACGGTCAGTCACATCCTGGGACGCAATATGCCCTTCGGCGGCATTGGGGAGAGTGGCATGGGCGCCTATCACGGCAAGGCTGGCTTCGACGCCTTCACCCATTATCGGAGCGTGTTGACACGCTCGTCATCCTTTGATCCGGGCCTCGCCTATCCCCCTTTCAGAATTTCTCTTGCCACCTTGAAACGGTTCCAACGTCTTTTTATGAGCAACTAAGGAGTCAACTCATGCCAACCCCAAAACATATCGTCATCGTAGGCGCAGGCCCCGGCGGGCTCACTACGGCCATGATCCTCGCCCACCGCGGGTTCAAAGTCACCCTTTTCGAGGCACAGCCCGTTGTGGGTGGCCGGAATGCGGCCATTAAGTCAGGCCCTTATGTTTTTGACATCGGCCCCACCTTCCTGATGTTAAAGGACGTGCTCGACGAGGTCTTCCTTGAGGCTGGCGCGACCACCGGCAGTTTGCTGGACATGCGCCGGCTGGACCCCATGTACCGGCTCCATTTTGCCGACAAATCCATCGACACCTCAATGGATCGCAAGCGGATGAAAGCCGAGATTGCCCGCGTCTTCCCTGGGCGCGAGAATCATTATGATGAGTTCATGAGCCGCGAAAAGGTGCGATTCAAGAAACTTTACCCCTGCCTGCAAAAATCCTACCATAACTTTTCCTCCCTGTTTTCAGGCAGCCTGATCAAGGCTCTGCCCCACCTGGCGCTGGGCCGCAGCTTATTCTCGGAAGTCATTAAAATCTTCGGGGATGAGGATCTGGCGCTTTCCTTCACATTTCAATCCAAGTATCTGGGCATGTCCCCGTGGGAATGTCCGGGAATGTTCGCGATGATTCCCTATATTGAGCACGCCTATGGCATCTACCACCCCATCGGTGGCCTGAGTCGCATCTCCGAGTGCATGGCCGCCGTGGCTCGCCGTAATGGAGCCGTTATTCATCTCTCAACGCCCGTCGAAGAAATCGTCGTGAACAACGGGGTAGCCGCAGGCGTGCGTCTGGCAAGCGGCGATGTTGTGGAGGCCGATGAGGTCGTCATTAACGCCGACTTCGG
>JBAXDB010000071.1:0-13351 GCA_037141135.1 bacterium
GCAGGGGGCAGTAGGCAGTAGGCAGTAGGCAGGGGGCAGGAGGCAAGGGCGGTATAGATTGGAAGGAAACGCATGAATGACGGAATGACCTATCGCGAGCGGTTCGAGGCCACGCTCGCCCATCGGACCGTGGACCGTTCGCCCATGGATCTCGATTCCACCGACATGACCGGCATCGAGGGTGGGCCGCGGAGTCTCGCCCCGCTCCTCGGGCTCCCGTCCGGCGGCGACCCCGCGGCTTTGGACGAGGCGGTGCTGGTGGCGCTCGACACCGACATTCGCGGGGTGGGGGGGCTTCTCAGGCCGGAGAGCCCGCTCGCCGGCCGGGTGTCCGATTCCGAGTACACCGACTGCTGGGGCCTGCGATACCGCTGGAACGGGCACCATCACGAGATGGTCGAACCGCCGCTGGCGGGCGCCACGCTTGCTGACATCGAGCGTTACCCCTGGCCGGATCCGGATCGCCTCGCGCCGGGGACCATCCAAGCCATCCGGGAGCGGGCGCGCTTCCTCCGCGAGGAGACGCCGTACGTGGTGTGCGGCCGACACCCCTTCTACGGCGTGTTCGAACTTGGCTGCTGGCTCTTCGGGTTCGATGATTTCCTGTACCGGCTCGCCGGCGAGCCGGAATTCGTGCAGCGCTTTTTCGAGATGGTCTGGAACTACCAGAAGAAGATGGACGAGATCTATTATGGCGCGATCGGCCGCTACCTCCACTTCACCACCAGCGGCGACGACTTCGGCACGCAGGCCGGACCGTTCATGTCGCCGGCCATGTTCGCGGAAAGCGTGGCGCCCTTCCTGAAACGGCGCATCGCGCACATCCGCGAGTTCACCGAGGCACGCTTCTTCCACCACACCTGCGGTTCGGTCCATGCGCTGATCCCCACGCTCATCGATTGCGGGGTGGAGATTCTGAATCCCATCCAGCCGGGCGTGCCGGGCATGGAGCCCTGGCGGCTGAAAAGGGATTTCGGGGACCGCCTCACGTTCTACGGCGGGGTAGACACCCAGCACCTCCTGCCGCGCGGCACGCCGGAGGAGGTGGCGGCATCGGTGCGGGAACTCGTGGCGGTGCTTGGCCGGGACGGCGGCTACGTGCTCTCGGCCGCACACCACATCCAGGAAGACGTGCCGCCCGCGAACGCCGTCGCGCTCTATCGCGCCGTAAGAACGGGAAGCGCACCATTCACTGCCGTTATCAGCCATAAGGAGACCGCCATGACCTCAAAGGAAATTGTGAACCGGGCGATTGCCGGGCGGAACCCGCCACGCGTGCCGGTGATCTACTGTAACCGCGACCACGAGTTCTCCGACGTGCTGGAGACCGGTTGGGCGGCGCGAACGGGCTTTGTCCCGGAGCCGCGCGGGCTGACCGAGTGGGGGTATGTCTGGGAGACCCTCGACGGCACGATGGGCCAGCCCCACGGACATCCGCTCGCGGACGACGCCGCTTTTCCGGGGTACCGTCCGCCCGACCCGCGCGCGCCGGGCAGGCTCGATCACGTGCCGGCCTGGTGCCGGAAGCATGCCGACAAGTTCCTGGTCCTGGGCCTCGGCATCACCGGTTTCAACCAGGCGACGTTCCTGCGCGGGTTCGAGGATTTTCTTGCCGATATGGCCGGGGATCCGGCGCGGGCCGGCTGCCTGTTGGACTGGGTGTTTGACTTCGAGAACGGGCTGATTGAACAGGCGGAGCCGCTGGCCGTTGACGCGATCAAGTTTGGTGACGACTGGGGCACCCAGCAGGGGCTGATCATCTCTCCGGCCCTCTGGCGCGAGGTGTTCAAGCCCCGCTATGCCGACCAGTTCGCCCGCGTGCATCGTTCCGGCAGGAAGGTCTGGTTCCATTCCTGCGGCAACATCGAGGCGATCATCGGCGACCTGATCGAGATTGGCGTGGATGTGCTCGAACTGCTCCAGCCGGATGTTTTCGGGGTGGAGCGGCTCGGTGCCGCGTACGGCGGCAAGGTGTGTTTCTGCTGTTCGGTGGACCACCAGCGCCGGGCCATCTCCGGCACCCGCGAGGAGATCCATGCCTACGCCCGCCTGCTGGCCGACCAGCTCGGCGCGCACGGCGGGCGGTTCATCGGCTACATCGAGGACTATGCCTCGCTGGGTATGGGCGAGGATCAGTACCAGTGGATCCGCCAGGCGTTCCACGGGCTTGGAGGATGATGGTGGACCGCAAGACGGATCGTGGAAAGGCAATCGAAAGGAGACGACTATGGAAAACGCATCTATTGACGAAATCATCGCGGCCGGCGCGGGGCGTATCGACGCGCACCGTAAGGCCAACCTGACCGTGCGCGTAACCGACCCGTTGGGCCGGGCCGTGCCCGGTGCCCGGGTCCGTATCGAACAGAGGCGCCACGACTTCCGCTTCGGCTGCATCCTGTTCGAGTCGGTGGAGGGCTCGCCCGACAAGGAGAACGAGGCGCGCCGGTTCCTCGATGTTTTCAACTACACGACGCTGCCATTCTATTGGGGCAGTTACGAGCCGCGCCGGGGCGAGGAACGACGTGGCGAACTAGAGGCCATTGCCCGCTGGTGTGCGCACCACGGCGTCGCCACCAAGGGCCACCCGCTGGTCTGGTTCGAGGTCAACCCCGAGTGGGCCAAGACGCTGGAAGATCCGATCCGGTGGAACGAGGAGCGCGTCAAGCGCATCATGCGCGATTTCTCCGGCCGGCCCGGCGCGCACGGGCGATACAGCCCCGGCCTGGTCGAATGCTGGGATGTCATCAACGAGGCCACCGTGGCCGACCGCCATGACAACGCGTTCCGCGCATGGTTCCACCGCGTCGGGCCAACCGAAATGGTCCGCCAGGCGCTTACGTGGGCGCGCGAAGCCAACCCCCACGCCACGCTGTTGGTCAACGACTACAACCTTGGCCCGGCGTACGAGCAGCTTCTCGGCCAGGTTGTTCCCGAGGGCTTGTGCGACGGCCTTGGCATCCAGAGCCACATGCAGTCCGGGGAGTGGCCGCTGGAGAAGGTGTGGAGCGCCTGCGAGACCTACGGGCGGTTTGGCGTGCCGGTCCACTTCACCGAACTCTCCGTGGTCAGCGGCGCGTACAAACCCCGGGACAGCGACTGGTACAACAGCATTCCCGACTGGCGGTCCACGCCCGAGGGCGAGGCGCGCCAGGCGAAATACCTCGAGGCTTTTTGTCGTCTGCTGTTCAGCCACCCGGCCGTCGAGGCGGTCACCTACTGGGGCTTCCGCGATCCGCTGTGGCTGAACTCGCCGGGCGGTTTCCTGCGCGCCGACGGCTCGCCCAAGCCATCCTATGATATGCTCCGGCGGCTCGTGCGGGAGGAGTGGTGGACCGATTCAAGCGGTGCGACCGACAGCAGCGGCGCGTTCACGTCGCGCATCTTTGCAGGCGATCACCACATCACGGTCACGGCCGCCGGCCGGCGAACCACCGCGACCATCGCCATTCCGCGCCGGTCAGCAATGGAGCTGTCCGTGTGCGTGTTTTAACAGATGGAAGACAGTAGTATTGACATTCTGGATGAGTGCGGTATAAATCTAACAAATAGTGGCATTGGATAATTGCAGATCGCATAAGGGGGGGCTTCAGAACCTGGAAGTCTGTTAGCAATCATGATTATGGCGGTTACAAATAAAACAAAAAGCGGACGCTTTATTCCGTTGGCCAAGGCGCTCGGCGTATGTCTGGCGCTTCCTTTCCTGTTGTCGGGCTGTATGACGACCTCGTCAGAAGACGACTATGTGGCGGCGGTTCTCGCTGAGGCTATGCAGGATTATGGTCCAGTAGGTGAAATGCCCCCGGTTGCGAAAGCGGAAAAGCCTGCGGAGCAAACGGTGTCCGTGCAGCAACCTGTCGCCATATCCATCCCTGCTCAAACTTCTGTTTCTGTAACTCCGGGTGGAACCGTGTCAGTTGTCCCGGCCACGTTTGTGAGTCTTCCTGCGGAGCCTGTTGCGGTTCCTGTGACGCCGGCGGTCTCTGTCCCTGCTACACCGGCTGTTTCCGTGCCGGCGGGTGGGACGGTTGCCGTGGTGCCATCGCCTGCGGTTGTAGCTCAAACTACGCCCACTCCAGAATCCTCTGCGGTTGCTGTTCCAGCCACTCCTGCGTCGGTTCAGACGACGACGGAAGGTGGAGGGGCGCCACCCGTAATGGAAATAAACTTGGCTCCTAAAGCGGCCTTGCCAAGGCCATCAGTTGCCACCATCCAGCCGGATTCGATTTTGTGGATCGCGGTGACAGAAGACCCAAGCTTAAGCGGGCGGTATGTGGTTAATGATTCCTCGGCTATTGATTTCGGTTATGTGGGTCTGGTTTTTCTTCCGGATTTTACGGTTGAACATGCTGAGGCTGAGATTAAGCGGATTCTAGAGGGGCGCTATTTAAAAAATGCGACAGTTTCTGTGAAACTGGCAAAAGCTTCATACGACCGTGTTTCTGTGCAAGGGAATGTCCAGATGCCTGGCGAAATCAAGATCGGTCCCGGGGCAGCGATTCCGCTGAACGAGGCTTTGCGGCGAGCGGGCGGATTGCGTGCGAGTCGTGAAAGCAGCCGGGTAAAAATCATTCGCGGTGGGGCAAAAACTCCGTTTGGGGCTGCTGCGGAAGGTGACATTTATCCGTTAATGAGTCAAAACGGCCAAATGAAAGTGCCTGAAATTTTCCTGCGAAATGATGACCTCGCCTATGTTTTTACGCCTTCATCTGAGGTGAGGCAGGGGGGGGACGCTGCGATGACTGGAATGGGTGGGAAGCGGGTCATTCTGCTGGGCGAGGTGCCACGGCGAGGGGTGATTGAGTTTAGCGAAAATGAGCCATGTACGTTGATGTATCTGTTATTCAAGATTGGCGGGTTGCCGCGATTTGCGCGTGGTAATAAAATTTCGGTGGTGCGTCGGGATAAAAACGGAAACGATAAGAAATTTATCATGGACGGTGATAAATTGATGAAGGACGGTAGACCTGAAGATGATCTTGTCCTTGAAACAGGCGATCGCATTGTGGTGCCTGCGAGGTCCATTTCATTCTTATAAGGGTTATTCTAAATGCCGCCAGTGGATAGTTTTGAACAGAAAAAAGTGGATCCCCGGATCTACCTGGGAATTCTGATTTTCCGCTGGAAATTGATTGTTATTTGCTTTCTCTACTGTTTATTGGGTGGAGTTGGCTATCTTCAGTTCGCCCCCAAAGAGTATGATACAAGTGCCGGGATCATGATATCTCGTGATCCCTCGACGCAGATTGAGTCGCAGTCGTACCATTGGTCCCAGAGTCAGACCCACGTTTCCCTGTTGCAAAGTGAGGGGTTTCAGAACCGGATTGTTGACAAGCTGACCCCCCGGTGGCTGAAGCGTCTGGGCGGAGATGACCGGGAGCTGAGGCCTGGGTTGAGGGTCTCGCAGGGCGGGGGTGGTGGCATTTCCATATGGCTGTCCATTCGCAATTCACATCCGGCGTATGCCCGGGCATTTCTAACGGAGGCCATCAAGCAATTCCAGGTCCAGCGCGAGTTGGTCAAGGGGGAGTCTTATGGTAATGCCGCGCGTATTCTGGAGGATGAGTTAACCCGCTTGCGGGAGCAGATTCGTTCGGCTGAGGATGATGTGATTGAATTTCAGCGGGTCAACCAGATGGAGTATGTCCAGGCTAAAGGGAGTTTGGAACTTGGGTATATGAATCAATTAGTCGGTCGTCAGCAGCAGTTGAGCACCGAACGATGGATGTTGGAGATGCAGTATCCCAAGCTCAAGGGGCAATCCCTGGAAGTGATTCAGTCCGCCCTTTCCATGACGCGAGCTACCGGTTTGATCGCTCCAGCGGGGGTTGGCACGAATGCCGGGGTGGATACAGTTTCTTCGGCCAAACCAGACGAGGCGATGTCGGACGACGGAAGGAGTTGGCAGAGTGCGAAACTGAAATTGATACGTCTGGAACAGCAACGCAAAGAATTAGCTATTTACACTCAGCCGGAGAATCCGAAATTGCGGTCTCTGGATGACGAAATTGCGGCGCTCCGCAAGGATATCCAGCTGCAGACGGAACTGGAATATGAAAAGGTGAAAGAGCGGATTGCGGCGATTTCATACCAATCGGATGCTTTGGAAGAAGCGCAGCGGCGATGGCGGAGTTCTTATCTGATGGCTAGCAAAAAGACGTCTGACCTCCGGCAGCTTCAGTCCGCAGTGGGTCGCTTAGAGGGTTCGGCTGCATCGCTTCAGGCTAAGCTGAATGATTTGCGGGTCGATCAGGAGATCAAAGGTGAGCACTTCTCTGAACTGCAACCGGTGCGAACAAACCCGACTCCCGCCTGGCCGGATCCTGCTAAAATTCTGCTGATGTCGCTGGTGGCCGGACTTGGAAGCGGTTTAGGGTTGGCTCTAATAGCGTTCTTTTTTGATGATAAAGTGCAGTCGGTCACCGATGTTGAGACTGTCGTGGGTGTGCCATTTTTAGGAGGAATCCCCTACTGGGTTCATGGCGGTGATTTAACCAATCGCGTGCGTCCGATTGTCAGCGACCAGCATCGTTCAGGCGCGGCGGAAGCCTACCGTGCGTTGCGGACGAATGTGCTTTCGGCCGTGGAAAAGGCGGGGAAGAAGATCATTCTGGTGACGAGCGCGGATTCCAAGGAAGGAAAAACGCTTACAACGCTCAACCTGTCCATCATGATGGCCAAAACCGGAAAAAAAGTATTGCTGTTGGATATGGATCTTCGGCGCGGATTGCTCCATAAATCATTTGAACAGGAGCGGACGCCGGGAATTGTGGATGTATTGAGGGATCATAAGCCATTGAGTGACGTCATTGCCAAAACCTCTACGGAAAATCTCTGGTATGCCCCGGCCGGTTCCGTTGAAAAAAACACTTCGGAACTATTGCACGGGACGGATTTGGAAAGTTTTTTTGGCGCCGTAATGGATCAGTTCGACTACATTGTCCTGGATACGGCGCCGGTGTTGCGTGTGACGGATACTGTGATCCTGGCCTCCTGTCCGCTGGTCTGCGTGGTCTACGTGGCTCATGCCAATCGGACCTCAAAGCCCACGATTAAATACTCCCTGGATATGTTGGGGGATGTGCATATCATCGGGATGATCATCAATAGCATTGAAATGCATCGTATCAGTAGTTTGTATTACGCCTATCAGTATCCCAACTATGCCTATTATAGTTATGCATATCGGTATGGCTATAATTACGATCTGTATGATGAGCATGGGCGCCGGAATCCGACGGGGCCATGGGGCAATATGCGTCGGACGGTGTTCCGGTGGTTTAGGAACACGTTTTTCCCTGCGGAGTAAGTCATGTCTTCTCATCGCAGCTACTTGCAAAAACAGGTGATATGGCTGGGGGCTTTGGATGCCTTCTGTCTGGTTGTCGGAGTGCTCTCGGGGATCATTATCCGTTTGGGCTCCGACGCCCTTGACTCTCATATATCCAGTTACATATCCGGTTGGATTTATCTCGTGGTGGCCGTGTTGGCCTCCAACTATATGACCGGTAGCTATGGCTTGGAACTCCGGCTGTCCCGGTTTAACATGGTGATCAACTGGATGTTTTCAATGACCATGGCTGTGTTGGTCGTTAGTATTACATCCTATGCCTGGTTCAGTGCGGCGTTGGGCCGTGGCGTCCTCGGGTTGACGGTGTTGGTGTATTCCGTGTTGTGGCTTACCCTGAGGCTGTTGATATACCATTATCTATTCAGGAAAGAACCCTTCTGTTACCGCGTGGCCATATTGGGCACTGGGGCCCGGGCCCGGGCCGATCTAAAGCTGGTCCAAAATATCAACCTGCGGCCCAAGCATATTGTGGTCGCCATGATTCAAGTAGATCAAGGCGATGGAGTCAGGGTTCATGAAACCCTTGCCTCTGCGGTGGAGCCCGCTCCCGCCATCATTCGTTGCAGTCCTGCGCATGTGGCGGCTACCATCCGGACTTTAGGTTGCGATGTGCTTCTGGTGGCGGCGGAAAGAGAGCAGGAATTAGCCGGTGTCTATCCCCAGTTGCGACGACTCCGGTTTGAGGGAGTATCGGTGCTTTCCCCTTTGAATGTCGCCGAAGTGTATTCGGGGAAGGTGCCCTTGACGCTGGTGGATGAGATTTGGCTGATGAATGCCAGTCAGGGGCATATTTCCCCGATGGCCGTGCGCGCTAAGCGGGTGGTCGATATTGTATTGATTTTTCTGACCGCCCCTCTGACATTATATTTTGGCATTCTGACGGCGCTGCTTGTCAAGTTGTCAGATCCCCGCAGTCCGGTTTTTTATTGTCAGGAGCGGGTGGGGCGATTCGGGCGAATATTTAAGATCTATAAATTCCGTACGATGACGGTCGATGCGGAGCAGGAACAAGGGGCGATTTGGGCTTCTGAAAATGATCCGCGGATCACCTGGGCTGGCCGGTCTTTGAGGAAATATCGTCTGGATGAACTTCCTCAGTTATGGAATGTGTTGAAGGGGGACATGAGTTTGGTCGGCCCAAGGCCTGAACGGCCGGAACTGGTCGAAAAGCTCGAAAAAGTGGTGCCATTTTATCGGGAGCGTGAAAACTTGCTCCCGGGGCTTACAGGTTGGGCTCAGATACGTTATCCCTATGGGGCGACGATTGAGGATGCAAGGGCCAAGCTGGAATTTGATCTCTACTACCTGCAGAACTTTTCCGCTGCCATGGATATGCGAATTGTCCTGAGCACTCTGCGAATCGTGATTTTCGGGTTGGAGCGTGAGGCCCGGTAGTTCTCAGGTTTTTTTGCGTGGAAGGGAAGTGCTCTGAACAATTTCGCGGAGCACCGTGCGGTAGCCTTTTTTGCCTTCTTCAATTTCCCTTGAGACTTCCCTGACAATGGTCTGAGTACCCTTTTGCGGGGGTTTTGACAGCGTGAACTCGTGAGTGCCAATGCGGATCACATCGCCTACTTTTAGTATCGCCACCATGACTTTAACGCCGTTAACGTAAATGCCGTTGCGGGAATTAAGATCTTTAATGACATAATCCGAATCCCAGAGTCTGATTTCGGCGTGAATACGTGAAATTCTGGTTTCAGGAATGCAGATGTCCGCTTCCTGCGTGCGCCCGAATGTGATGGAGGCTCGCCCCTCCAGTTGAACTTCAAGACGCTTGCCATCAATATTTGTAAATTCCAGAAACATAAAAATGCCTCCCTGTATTCAGTGGCTTTAAGTAATATCAAAAAACACCCCTTGTCCGCAAGTCTGTGGAATCATGACCTTTCTTGATTGCGCCTGACGCCTGTAATGCCTATCCTTTTAACTTCACTTTGTCAAAAGGAGAAGGCTATGGGCATGAATGTGGTTCAAAAAATACTAAAGGAACATCTGGTTAGTGGTGATTTGGTGCCTGGACAGGAAATTTCGATCCGGATTGACCAGACCTTGACGCAGGATGCTACGGGAACGATGGCCTACCTGCAGTTTGAAGCGATGGGACTGGCCCGGGTTCGGAATGAGCTGGCCATCAGCTATGTGGATCACAACACGATCCAAGTCGGGTTCGAAAACGCGGATGACCATCAGTACCTCCAGAGCGTGGCCGCCAAATACGGGATCATCTATTCAAAGCCGGGCAATGGGATTTGCCACCAACTCCATCTGGAACGCTTCGGGGTACCGGGAAAAACCTTGCTGGGCTCCGATTCCCATACTCCCACAGGGGGCGGAGTCGGCATGCTTGCAATTGGGGCTGGCGGGATTGATGTGGCCGTTGCGATGGGGGGTGGAGCCTTTTATCTTACCGCTCCCAAGGTTGTGAAAATCAACCTGACCGGAAAACTCAGGCCATGGGTGACGGCGAAGGATGTGATCCTGAAAGTCCTGCAACTTTTCACTACACGGGGGAATGTGGGATGCATATTCGAATATGGAGGCCCGGGTTTGAAGCATCTTTCAGTTCCTGAGCGTGCCACCATCACGAATATGGGCGCCGAATCCGGCGCCACCACCTCTGTTTTCCCGAGCGATGAAATGACTAAAACCTTTCTTGCGGCGCAGAACAGGGGCGGGGTTTGGCGGGAAATCATTGCGGACCCGGATGCCACGTATGACAAAGAGGTGACGATCAACTTGTCAAAGTTGGAGGCGCTTGCGGCGGCTCCCCACTCGCCGGATAACATCGTGACGGTGGCATCGATTGCCGGGATAAAGGTGGATCAGGTGATTATTGGTTCCTGCACCAACTCCTCGTATATGGATCTTAAGGCCGTGGCCAAAATTCTGAACGGGCGGCGGGTGCATCCCGGGGTGACGGCCGGCGTAGCACCGGGGTCCAAGCAGGTGTTGGAAATGATGGCAGATGATGGGGGCTTGAACGCCCTTCTCGCGGCGGGGGTCAGGCTGTTCGAGAATGCCTGCGGCTTCTGTATCGGGAACTCCCAGTCGCCGAAGACCAACTCGGTTTCCCTGCGCACCAATAACCGCAACTTCGAGGGACGGTCCGGAACGAAATCGGCGGGCGTTTATCTGGTCAGCCCACCGGTGGCTGCGCTGGCGATGTTGCAGGGGAAGATCGTGGATCCTGCGACCGTGACCGACATCAGCTATCCCAAAGTGAGGATGCCGAAGGCGTACAAGGTGGACGACTCGATGATGATTCTCCCGTCTAACGATCCGTCATCGGTGGTCATCGTGCGCGGTCCGAATATCGGTGAGCCGCCGCGGAATGTTCCGCTGCCTGCATCGCTGAACGGTGTGGCCACGTTGAAGGTGGGCGATAAGATCACCACTGATCACATTATGCCGGCGGGGGCACGGCTGAAGTACAGATCGAACGTGCCGGCATATTCCGAATATGTTTTTGAGCCGAACGATCCCACTTTCCCGAAGCGTGCGGCTGTGCTGCGCGATGCCGGAAAACATAACATTGTGGTCGGTGGTGAGTCCTATGGCCAGGGTTCCAGTCGTGAACATGCCGCCCTGTGCCCCATGTATCTCGGGGTCAAGGCGGTCCTGGCGAAATCCATTGAGCGTATTCATGCCGCCAATCTGATCAACTTCGGGATTATCCCGCTGCTGTTTGAGAATCATGCGGATTATGAAGCCATCGCGCAGGGGGATGAACTGGTGGTCGCCGGGGTGCGTGAGGCGGTCCAAAGCGGGGCCGAGTGTATAGTGCTTCGCAATGTGACACGGGGAAGCGACGTGGCCGCCAAACTGAATCTGACGGCCCGGCAACGGGAGATCATTCTGGCGGGGGGCCTGTTGAATTTTACGAAGGATGGAAAATAAGTGGCTGTAAAAGGGAGAAAATCATGAGCTATCACAAAGTAACCGTTCCGGTTAGTGGAAAAAGGATCGTGATGGGGGCGAATGGCAAGTTGGATGTGCCGGATCATCCGATCATTCCCTTTATTGAAGGTGATGGGATTGGGGCCGACATTACTCGCGCGGCCATGATCGTGTGGGATGCGGCTGTCCTGCAGGCCTATGGCGGAAAACGCAAGGTGGCCTGGATGGAGGTCTATGCCGGCGAGAAGGCTAATACTGTATACGGACAACCGATCTGGCTTCCGCCGGAAACTTTGACAGCCTGCCGCGAATTTCTGGTGTCTATCAAGGGCCCGTTGACCACCCCTGTGGGGGGCGGAATCCGCAGTATCAATGTGGCGTTGCGTCAGGAGTTGGATCTTTATGTGTGTCAACGCCCGGTGCGGTGGTTCAAAGGCGTGCCCTCGCCGGTGAAACAGCCTGAACTGACGG
Organism: bacterium; assembly: GCA_037141135.1. Taxonomy (GTDB): domain Bacteria; phylum Verrucomicrobiota; class Kiritimatiellia; order CAIKKV01; family CAITUY01; genus JAABPW01. Next base: position 11,720 of record JBAXDB010000071.1, read on the forward strand.
ATATGGTGATCTTCCGCGAGAACACCGAGGACATCTATGCCGGGATCGAATGGGCGGCCGGAACGCCGGAGGTGAAGAAGGTGATTCATTTCCTTCAAAACGAGATGGGGGTCAATAAAATCCGCTTCCCAGGATCATCCGGCATCGGAATCAAGCCGGTGTCGCAAGAGGGAACCGCGCGGCTGGTCAAGGCCGCCATTCGTTATGCGATTGCGCAGCGACGTCCCTCGCTGACATTGGTCCATAAGGGCAACATCATGAAGTTCACGGAAGGGGCTTTCCGGGACTGGGGTTATGAAGTGGCCCGCACGCAATTTGGAGCCACCCCGATTGACAAGGGGCCATGGCACAGGATTAAGACTGCCGATGGCCATGAATTGGTGGTCAAGGATGTGATTGCCGATGCATTCCTGCAGCAGATTCTGACGCGCCCGGCCGATTATTCTGTCATCGCCACCTTGAACCTGAATGGCGATTATATTTCCGATGCGCTTGCAGCCTGCGTTGGCGGTATCGGCATTGCGCCGGGAGCCAACATAAACTACGACAGCGGAGTGGCCTGCTTTGAGGCCACGCACGGCACGGCGCCGAAATATGCCGGTCTTGACAAAGTGAATCCTGGTTCGTTGATACTATCAGGCGAGATGATGTTCCGTTATATGGGCTGGACGGAGGCGGCGGATCGCATCCTGGCCGGCGTGGAGCGGACCATCAGCAAGAAAACCGTAACCTATGACTTTGAGCGCCTGATGGAAGGTGCCACCCTGCTCAAATGCAGCGAGTTCGGTCAGGCGATCGCAGATAATATGTGAATTAGCCTGATCCTTGAGAGAGGCGTGATGTTGTGAATACCCCGTTTGCATATCTGTCGTCGGTTGAGTTGACTGATATCGGGAGGCGCAGGAAAAACAATGAAGACTCCATGGTGAGTTTGCCGGGGACGGGTGTATTCTGCGTCGCGGATGGGATGGGCGGAGTACATGGCGGCGAAGTGGCCAGTAAAGCGATCGTGGATTCCCTGAGGAATGTTTTTCTGAATCCGTCCGATGCCGCCTTGCCCCTGACCGCGGATGTCTCGGCCAAAATGTTCGAACGTGCACTAAATGAGGCCAGTAGCTGGATCAGGGAACGGGCGGATGGCCTGGGCATAAGCGGAACAGGAAGCACGGCTGTGGGGTTGGTGTTTGACGGGGTGACGCCGTCCCGGGGGATTGCCCTGCATGCGGGGGATAGCCGGGCGTATCGATTACGTGACGATACGCTGGCCCAATTGACAACGGATCATTCCGTGGCCGCCGCTGCGGGGCTTCCTGACGATAGCACTCTGCCGTTCATGTTCCGTGGCGTTATTACGCGGGCAGTTGGCCTGGATCGAACGGTGGTGCTTGAAGCCACCCCTTTTGATGTTATGCCGGGCGATATCTTCCTGCTGTGTTCCGACGGCTTGGATAAGATGTTAAGCGACCGCCGGATTCAAAAAATTATGCGTAAACATCAGGCCGATCCCCTTGAGCAGATGGCGAAATGCCTGATTGACGAAGCCTTGTACGAGGGGGGGGATGATAATGTCACCGTCATTGTGATTCGTGTCGCCCCGGAGGTGCCTGGGTGGCTATCCTCAGAGTCAGGGCG
>JBAXDB010000072.1:0-13251 GCA_037141135.1 bacterium
TGCGTCGGTTGCGCGAACGGGGGGAAATTCCTCCGCACATTCCGAATCTGGATAATACGGTCTACGCCTTGTCCCTGCAGCCCGGGGGTGCCCTGCGTGCCGAATATCTCCCGCAAAAATCGGATGTTCATCGGCGTTCGTATGAAGGGCGCGATCCGGCCGGCAGGGCCATATTTTTTGTGGAGGCAGACCTCGTGCCGACTGCTCCGCACCAGGTGTGGCCGGTGTTGGGGAACTATCCTGCGGAAATCGGGCTTCAGCCCAAGGTGTATGATGAAGGGGATAACCTGCGTTTTCGCTATCGTCAGCATGGAATTGATGCGGATTTTGTGGTGACCCTGCCGGACGAGTCGCTGCCTCTTGAGGAGTGGCGCGTGACCGTGCGTAATTTCGATAATAAGGCCAGAACCTTATTCCTGGTTCCCTATGTCGAGTGGTCGCTTAACAGCGCGGAGGCCGACCGCGGGCATACTCAATACAACCGGTTGTTCCCGGATGTGTCGTATATTCCGGAACTGAATACGATCATGGCCTTGCATCACACCAGCAAACTGGCAGGGTTCCTGACAGCGGATCGTGCGCCGGAAGGGATCAATGTGGCGCGGGTTGAATTCATTGGCCGGGCGGGAACGCTATGGTCACCGGAGGCGCTGCGCGAGATGCACTGGCGCAAGCCGGAGGCAATGGCGCCTTGCCCGATGTTCGATTCGATCGCCAGTCTGGCCTTGCGCTTGGAACTCCCGCCCGGTGGCGAAGAGAAAATCCGCCTCTGGGTTGGCTGTGCCACCTCGAGAGAGGTCGCCGAGACCATGATCAAGGCCCGCTGTCCGCCCGGACAAGCCCGTCCGGCGACTCCTGCCGGAGGGTTGCTCATCGGGCACGGGCGTCCGCCCGGCGAGGCCGGACAGCCTTATACCCGGTATGAAGAAGGGGGCCACGTGATGCGGGTGCTGACGCCTTTTACCCCGCGTCCCTTCGATCACACCATGGCCAACGTGCTGGGGCATGTGCTGGCCGTAACGCATCGGGGACTGCATACCTCATCGAGTGTGAATTCCCAGCAGAACCGGTTGACGCCCGACTGGGCTGATACCACCACTCGTGAACTACCGGGCGAGGCGATTTATCTGTATGACCGCGATCAGAAGCAATGGGTGTCACCCACCTATGAACCCCTGCGGATGCCGGGGGCGGAGTATGTGACGGACTTCAGGACGGATGGCACGGCCGTGTTTCATATGCGCCAGGGAACCTTGAGCAGTGAATTGACGGTGTTTGTGCCTCCCGACGAACCGCTCGGGGTGTATCGGTTGAAGGTGCGTAATGAGGGCGACCGGACTCGGCATTTTTATTGTGCGCCGTATTTCCAAATGACGCTGGCCGCGCAACCGGAACATTCCGGAGTATTGATGCGGCGCCCAGCGGCCATGGGGCATGGTTGGTTGTTTACCAATCCGCGCAACACCTTCCGGTCCGGTCCTGCCTTTGTGGCGGTGTCGCCGGCGCCGGAGGACAGCACCACCCACCGGGGTGAATTTTTTGGCGCCAACCGGACTGTGGCCCATCCGATCTGGGTGGAAGGGGGCGCTGCCTATCGCGAGCATGATCAGCAGGCTGTTGCCGCCTTCAGGATCCCGCTGGACATTCCGCCCCATGAGGAGTGCGAAGTCGTGGTGGTACTGGGTCAGACGGGAACGCGGAAAGAGGCCGAGGAGTTGATTGCCAGGTATACGGAACCCGGGCATGCGGCCGAGCAGCTTGAGGCAACACGCCGGTGGTGGAACGGGTTTATGGGGACTTTGACCGTTGAGACTTCGGATCCGGCCTTGGACAGCTACCTGTACTGGCTCCGATATCAGGCGTTGGCGGAACGACTCTGGGCGCGCAAAGGGTTCTATCAGGCCAGTGGTGCCTTTGGCTTCCGCGATCAGTTACAGGACTCCGTAAACCTGATCTGGGTTGAGCCGGCGCTGGCTCGATGCCAGATTCTGCTGCATGCCGCCCATCAGTTTGTCGAGGGCGACACAGTGCACTGGTTCTTCCTGCAGCAGGATGGACGTACCAGTTTTTCCAGCCGGTCGCATGCCTGTGACAATCTGCTGTGGTTGGCCTGGGCGGTAGCGGAATATGTCCGAAAGACCGGGGACAAGACCCTGCTGGATGAAAGAGTCCCATATCTGGATACCGAGGTTCCTCTGTTGCCATTGCCTGAGGGTAAACAGGGGGTGGGTTTTTTTCCGTTCCGCTCCACCCGGGAGGATTCCGTGCTGGATCATGTGCGGCGCGCGCTGAATCTGGTCTTGAAAAAGAGGATGGGCCAACATGGCTTGCCTTTGATGGGGACAGGCGACTGGAATGATGGCCTGGATGAAATCGGGAGCGAGGGGCGCGGGGAGAGTGTGTGGATGGGCTTTTTCCTCTATTACATTTTGCGGGAAATGATGCCGCTGTTTGAACTGCGCTGTAAGCCCCGTCATGCGCTGGAATACCGGTGTTGTATGGAGTCACTTGGCAAGGCGATTAACGCAACCTGGCGGGAGGATCGGTATTTGCGCGCCATCCACGATGACGGGACGGAGATCGGGGTCAAGGGGAGCGGGATTTGGGAAGTGGATGCTTTGACGGCAGCCTGGGCGGTTTTCGCGGGAATCGACAAAGAGCGTGCCCGGACGATGTTTGATACTGCGCTACGAACTTTGGAGCGGGATACCGTGATTCTGCTTGGGTGGCCGGCCTTGAATGAGCAGACCAAACCCTATCTGGGGCGGAGTTGTCGCTATCCTGAAGGCGTGCGCGAGAATGGGATGTACTGCCATGGGGTGCAATGGTTGGTTGGCGCGGCAAGGCAATTGGCGGAAGAGAGGGCGGCGGCAGGGGATGAGGTGGCAGCGGAACAATACCGCGAAACGGCAGTACGGTTATGGCGTAAGATTTCGCCCTTGGAGCATACGACTCCCGACCAGATCGAACGCTATGGGGGGCAGCCGAATAAACAGGCGGCTGATTTCCTGACCACCTTTGATGCGGGGCGGATGATCTGGAATGGCTATACCGGGGCTGCCGCCTGGATGTTGAGGCAGGCGCTGGAAGGCGTCGTGGGCGCCCGGTTGGAAGGCAATCATGTGCGCCTGCCCAATGACCTGTCGGAACCACGCGGTGGTCTGCAAGTGCACAGCGTGGTGCGTGATTTGGAAAATAGTCCATTCCGCAAACAAGAGTAAGAATTTGAACAGAAGCACGCAAAGCTCGCAAAGGCGGATGGGGTGAGTACATTGAATTTTCGCCGCAGGCGCAACCATTTCTTCCTTCGCGGTCTTCGGTGCGCCAAGCTTCTGTTCAAATTCTTTTTGATTATGGTAGGGCTGGTGATGCCTGGCGGCAACGCTATGAGCGCCGAGACGAATTCTGCTTCATTTTCCCTGCCCACCCTCAATCCCCGACATATTTACATGCGACAGTTGCTGGAAAACGCGCTGGGCTATATCAAGCCCGGGCAGGGGCTGTTCGATGAAGCGTCGGGCTATCCCGTGGAAGGCTGGAACGACAGTGCGGGGCTCCATTTGCGCGGGTTTACCCAGCTCACTACGATTGGCGAGTGGGTGGAGCTATTGGCTCATATCGCGGCAGGAGATGCTGATCAGCCCTATTGGTCGCGCTCGGCTGCCTTAAGCCAGCTTGACCGGGTCAGCCGTTGCCTCGTTCAGGATCAAGCTGATCCAAATCTCAGTGATCGCGGGTTGCTGTGTAATTTCATCGGGTTCGATAAGAACCGGCGAGTGGCGCCGCTGGCGTCTGATGCCTATAAGCAGGATTTTGTTGATGTATATGGCGCGCAAGACGGACAGGCGGTGTGGCGAGCCATGGAAAAATGTGGGTGGGTGCACCCCTGGAAGAATGACGAACAGGGGGAAATTATTCGTGGCCCCGGCTTTGGATATGGGCAGGCCGGTTTCAAGGGGGAGTTGGCGCCTTATGCATCGCATGATGGCCAGATCAAAATCATGACAATTCTTGATCGGCGTGTGGTGCAGGTGGTTTTTGGAGACAATGCCAATTTAAGCGCATCCGTGGCGAAAACGATCGGGGTCCTGTTGCGGCCGCAGTTTAAAGATGAACCTTTGGCCGTCAGTATCCGGCAGCGATTGGAATCTTTATTGGAGGCACAGCGCCCCGGTTACCAATATCTTTATGATCCCCGGCGCGGCCTTTTCCGGTTTGGCTGGAATGCCACTCATAAACAGTTTCTGGGCTGGGGAGATCCGTCCGGTGTGTGGCAGGCCGCTTATGCCGATTATTTTGTGAATGAGTTCAGGGGGCCGCTGCAATTCGTGGTTGCCCGGTTCGGGTTTGCAGATGAACCCTTGCGAAACCAGTCCTTCAAGGTTAAGTCACGGGTTGTGGCCAGCGGGCGGGAGCTGTTTGCGCCGGGAGTATGGGAAGGGTCGGCCTTCCAGTCATTAGGGTTATCATTGTTTATGGACGAACGGTCCAACCCAGGCTGGCGGGTGAATTTGGAAAATGCGGTACGGATCCATCTGGACTACTCGCGAGCTCATCATTTGCCGGGATTCCTGTCAGAGGCCTATAGTGGAAACGGAAATCAATATAGCGGTAAAATCGGAGTGCCGGATCTCATGGTGGTCTCGGATGCGCGTATCACCAATGCGCCATCACTTTATACTCTGGGGGTTGCTTACAGTATCTTGCCGGGGGAGGTTGAGCAATTTCTGCACGATTACTGGCCTGAGATTTCAGCACTCTTTACTGAACATGGTCCGTGGGAAGGGGTGGATGTTGACACGCATCAGCCTATAAAATGCCAGACAGCTGTGCATTTGATGTCATTGATACTGGGAGGGCTGGGCATGAGTGATGACGCGATGGCGCGTTATCTCAATCAGCGTGGATTGTCAGGGACATTGCGCCTGATTTATCCCGCAGGGAGGCCGGCCGATATGCTGGCACCGGATGTCAGGACAGTGGTCTGGTCGCCGGATGGTAGTTCGCTTAAATTGGAGCGAGGGCAGCGGGGATTCCGGTTAACAGGCGAAAAGGTGCGGAAGGCGGCGGTGACCTGGTCGTTTGACAAACCGTCAGAAGAACTAGCCTTGTCAGGAGGGGAGTTACGTCTCCGCTACCGCAATTATGGCTCGGAGCTGAAGGCCGTGATCAGTTTGGAGCGGCCAGGTTCAGAAGGCCGCAGTGTTTCGCAGGAGATCTTCGTGCGTTTTCGCCATACACGATGGTTTGGACAAGACCTTCGCATTCAACTTCCCGCCACGCCGGGGTTGATGGGGATAAAGAAGGTCACGCTTCTTTTGGGCACTGAAGATGAGGCTCGGAAGGTCGATTTAGTGCTACCGCTTTATCGATTCAACCTGCAAACTTGCGTCGATCGTGTCCATGCGAGGTCTTTTCCGCCTTGATTGATGCCGCTATCCATCCATTTTTAAAAAATACCGTTCTTGATACTTCTATCCAATCTAACTACTTTTGCCGTTAACTCTTGTAGGAATAAAGCCATGCAAGTTTCATCTAGTGTAACCAGTTATGCTTATGACGACGAAGGCCGCGTCGCCCGTCCGAACTTCTATGGCTATGAAAGTCATACGAGTAAACCCACTGGCACTACCTGCGAATCGGGAACCGCGAGTTGCTTCTACAACATCCTCCCCCGACCTCTTTCAGATTCCATGGCAGGGAAAGCCGAGAGCGGGTCACAACATCTAGCCCATTCCTTGAATCAACACGGCCACACTGCCAGTTTTTCTCCCATAACCATGTATTATTACGGCCACAGATATTACAGCCCGGGAATTGAAAGGTAGTCAAAAGCAAAGGAATGGCTTTTTTAAACCATCACTGACTACTCAGGCCTCGTGCGGCGCTGATCAGATGGGCCGCAATATCGTCCCGGTTTTGATGAGTAACGTCCATCACATTACATATTCCTTCCGGTGTGATGCCAAGCAGGGTGAGGGTGAAAGGGACCGGTATTTTAAGGTCAGTTGCAAACCGGGGAATGCGATGGAGTCCATCGGTGTCGAGTGAGGAAAGAGCATCGCGGTAAACGGCAAGTTGAAAGGCGTAGCGTTCAACTAACTCCCCTGCGCCATGGGATGAGAACTTATAGTCCAGTATGTGCCAGGCACCTTCCTTGAAATAGAGCAGATCTACTTTCCCGTCAACGATGACCTGTGTCCTGTCATGTTCAAAGCGGGCAACAAAAGGCAATTCCCGAATCAGGTTCTCAGGTTTCACGTCTATCAGGAATTTGGCGATGATTGTGGCGGCGGCGGTAATGGAGGTGGTGATGGTTTTTTGGTCGGGCTGGGAAAGCTCATCCAGTTCTGCTGCTTGTGCGATTTGCCGGGACAGAGGTTGGCTGGAATAGTAATCCAAAGTCTCCAGAATTTGATGTGCCAAGGTGCCTAGCCGGGCCTTGCTGAAAGCAGGCGCATCATCACTATCGATCGACATTTCGGCTTCGGCAGGCGATTCACCATTATTCATTGATTTCTGGCTGATGTTGACCGTCGCCAGCCTGATTTGCGGCATGGGCCGCACCAGGGCGGTGACGGGGAAACGATAGTGCTCACTGACCGGGTTGGTATCGGACGGAACCCTGCATCTGGAAAGTTGCTCCGATGTCACCAGAGGCTTGTCTGGCAGAGTCGTCCCCAATGCCTGCCACGCAGATTCAATCTCGCTATAGGCTCTCAGGCGAACAAGTTCAGGCTTGAAATCACAGGCCGCGAGATGACGGTTGATCCAGGATCGCCACGTTTCATCGCTACTGATATTGGGGTTTTCGGAAGTGAAAATCAGAAGGTCCCGGGCCCGGGTGGCGGCCACGTAGAATAAACGGCGGGATTCCTGATCACGTGCGAGCTTGTTCCGTTCAATCTCTTCGGCAAAACCTTCGGAGTCCACCTTTTCCTCCAGCGTGTCATCGGCATTGTAGAATTTCAGCCGTGCCGCAAGTGTCGAACACTGCTCTTTATCTCCTCGAATCACATGGATCCAACTGCTGTCATTGCGCGGCATACGGCGCAGGTCAGGGACAATAACGACAGGGCTGGACAGGCCTTTGGCGGCATGGACGGTGTTGATGCGGACAGAATCGTCGTCAGGATCAAGTACGGCGGCATCGGGCGCTTCCCGGCCTTCGGAAATTTCTTTGGCCAACCTGGTGGCAACAGCCTGCAAGTCGAGATTTTCAGAACGCTCCAGTTCCTGAATCCACGACAGTAACTTCTGAAGGTTGGCCAACCGTTGCACACCATGGAACGTGCCCGCAAGGATGGCGTCATAGCCGGCGAGACGCACAGCCTCACGAACCAGATCGACGGCGCTGACACGGCCTGCCAGCCAGCTGAGGCGGCGTAAAAGGGTGGATGCCCGGAGAAAGGCTGCGGCATCATCCGGGAACGATCTGGCGGAAAGATCGTCGGCGATGCGTTGGGCGGCCTCCCCGTCTGCAGTGACAAGGCTTCGCATCGACGGGTCAGCGCCATATGCTGAGAGAATGGCCACCGCGTTATCAGAGAGTACGCAGAATGGAGAACGCAAGAGCGCAAGTAACGACTGGCGATCCAGCGGGAAGGCCAGCCAGGAGAGGAGATTGGAAACGTCTTGAACTTCCTGCCGTATGAAAAAGCCGCGGCCGGCGCCATCAGTGGTAAATGGGATATTCTCTTCCTGAAGTGCCTGCTCATAAAGATCCTGCCGCTGGGTGGCGCGCAGAAGAATGAGAATGTCCCTGAACCGGTAAGGTTGGCCGCGGGGAGCGATCCATGCCTGTGTGGCGGAGTCCCAGACGCGGGGAGGATGCCAGTTTCCCTGTCTTGTGGGGGACGTCAGCAGGCGGATACGCCTTGCCACGGCGCGGGCTTCAAGTGCCAGCGCTTGTTCTGTTTGCGTCGCCACTTCTTTCCAGTCAGTGGCGGCACTGGTCGAACCTTCCTCGGCCAGCTTTCTGACGTCACCTTTTTTAATCGTAATCCTGGCGCAGGTGTTGTTGCTGGGTTCGCCCGTTTTTGATTTCTTGCCAGGGATAGTAATCTGATCTTTGGGTGAAGGCAGCATTTCCCAGTCGGGCAAGAGGTACTCAACGGCCGGTCCGTGACTGGATTTGGCCGCGGGACAGGGCAGTAACTCCTCGGCCTCTCCATATAGTTCAGTCCCCATGACAACGCCGGCGAAGATATCGTTCACCCATTCAAGGATGCCCAATTGACTGCGATAGCTGGTGCGGAGAGGGATCGGTTTCAGTTTCAGGAGTTTGCCCAGGTGTATGAGTCCCTCCGGATCGGCGCCGCGCCAGCTGTAAATGGTTTGCTTGGTATCCCCGCAGGCCGCCATCGACGCCTGGCTGGATTCCTGCACGAGCTGGATCAGTTCGTTTTGCAGGCGGGAATTATCCTGGGCTTCATCCACAATAATCACATCCGTCGCGGGCACGGCGCCGGGGTTGCGCAGGATAAGATCGCGGGCTTGAAACAGGAGATCGTCGAAATCGAGAACCCCTTGCTCGCTTTTCCGGGCCCTGATCCTTTGGGCACATTCTTGCGCCAGGGTGATAAAAGAGATTAAAAGACGGGCGGCTTCTATTCGTTGAGCGTAGCTTGCCAGCTGAATGAGCGTGGCTTTGACGGATTCCCGCATATTCTTAACGTCATCACTTTTGCCCCAAGTCGTCTTGGTGAATGCAATTAGTTTTTTAGCTGCCTCCGCCACCGCTTCCGGTGAAGGTGTTGGACCGAGTAAGCGGATTGAAGCCTGCATTTCTGAGGCCATGGTCTTGATGGAATTGCCGCTTACGGCACCCGCCTTGAGTTGGATTGGCTTGAGAAGGGCTTGCAGGTCGGAGAGCTGGGGTTCAGCGGGGTGAAGGACGAGAGCCGCAGGATGGGAATTTTCAAGATCAATCCCCCATGTGGCACATTTCGAAATGGTTTGAATCATTGCCTGTTCAATTTGCGCAACCCCATGTCCTTCGCAGAGTTTTTCAAGGTCATGCACATAAGCGGAGTGATCGTTGCTTAACGCCCGGCGTAATGCTGTTTGGGCAGCCTCGCTTCGTAGAAGCTCGGCCTCGGCCTCCTCCAGAACAGTGAGCGTGGGCGACAGTCCAAGCTCCAGGGTATGGCGGGCCAGCAGTTGTTGTGCGAAGGAGTGAATGGTTGAAATTGTGGCTCCGGAAAGACGCCGAAGCAGGCTCCAGCAGAAGGCTTCGTTGTCCGGATCGCCGGTGGCGAGTTCCTTCTCAATGGCCTCTGTGACGCGCGCGCGCATTTCGGCGGCCGCATTGCGTGTGAAGGTCAGCATCAGGATCCGGTCGGGGGGGATGCGGCTGGCCCCGTCAAAGATGGCGCCAGCGGTGACCCCCGGCAGGGAGGTGTCGTCCGGCGGATAGGGGCGACCGAGTAACAGCGCCTGATAGAGGCTGACGACCTGATGGGTCTTGCCGGTCCCGGCGGACGCAATAAAGCGGATATTCTGGCAGCCTTTGCTCATCAGGCGTCCTCCGTTTTGTCACCATCAGGCGCCAGCAGGCTGGCATAGTGGCGGCAGCAGCCGGCAAAGGCACAGTATTTGCACTCAATGGGCGCCACGGTAAATTCGCCCCGTTCGTATTTAGCAAGCGCCGCGAAGGTGCTGGTTATGAAGGCCTGCATTAACGTCAGAGAGGGATTTATTCCCTGCATGATCTCCGCCAGTTCGTCCTCTTCCACGGGTTGGCCATCCATTGTGAGCCAGCGTTTCTTGCAATCCTTAATCAAGTCCCCGGCGGAGTGTGAATAAGACAAATACTGCATGAAGATCGGTACGGTGGTTTTGGGTGGCGATGTGAAACGGGCCGAAGCAGCCATGGCATAGGCGGGGAGTTGACAGTCCTCCGCTCTGGCAATATTACCTGCCATGGTGGCCGGGGTCAGGATGCCTTTTGATTTGCCCTTATAGTCCACCACGATGATGGCTCTCAGGATATTCCCCGTATCAAATACAAGATCAACACGGTCGATTTTGCCATGGAGCCGGACGGTGTGATGAGGGGAGGCCGGCTCTTGCAGTTCCACAGAAGGGGCATCGGCCTGTTTTGACTGACTGTTGAACGAATACTCCAGCAGGCAGGGAAAACGGTGGTAGGACTGGCCTTCATCTGAATCCTCAAAAGCATCAGGTAAAGCGGCAGGCTCAAGGGCGGTCCGCGCCAAGTTGCGGATCGCGCGTTGAATCCGGTGGCATTGGATGGAAAGTTGTTCGGGCGCGCCCAGCATCCATCTGGCGTTACCGCTGGTGGCCCATTTAAGAATGACCTCTGACAGCGAGTCAAAAAACGAGAGTAACCGTTTTCCGGCAGATGGCTTTAGAGAGACCAGAGGCAGGGCATCGGGTGCCGGGCGGGTGGCTCCCTCCTGGAGATGCCAGATGCCTTTAGGATCAAGAACAGCCCAATCGGGGGTCATGAGGTCGGCGTAGGCCTGTGTAACCTTGCTGAGGCCGGGAATTTGGTCCGTGTCGGTGAAGCCCTGCAGCAGACGGAACCCTGCGTGCATGATGAAGTGGATCGCGGTGCCGAAATCGCGCGGGCTTGCTTCGAGTTCATTGCGTTCGATCGGTTCCACGCCGGCAATGTACTGGAGATAATATCTATAGGGACAGACCACCAGTTGTTCAAGTTGGGTTGGGCTGAAGTCCATGGGGCCGTCCTTGGCGGGTTGGATGGCGGCCCACAATTCAGGGGACAGAATGCCGGCATATTCTCCGCCGGAGGTGACGCTGGGTCGGGTCTCCCCGAGTTCGGTCTGCGCCTGCCGGGTAAAGAAGGCCTGACGGTTATGTTCAACGCGAATGCCGTGAGCCACCTGGATGGCCAGGGCTTGTGGTGGTGTCTGATCCCGGCCACCGGCTCCTGGGTCCGTTTCATCGGGTTGATGGGCGAGACGCTGCCAGCGCTCGTCGTCAGCCCGGCAGAGAGGAATGGGAACGGTTCCCAGAAACGATTCGCCGGGGAAGGGGCGTCGCTTGTGAGGCGTGATGGCTCGATGCTTCTGCCAATGATCCAGCAAGTGGAGCGCGCTCCTGGCCAGACGCCAGCGGTCATAGGGGTCGGGTGGTGCCTCAGGCAAGGCGGGCCAGGTGGGCCAGCCGGTGAGGCGCCACATCGTGCTGAAGAAGACGGAGGGCGTCAGTTCCTTGCCGTCTTCACCATGCCGGCGATAAGAAAACACAATCCGTTCACTGGCGGCAGCCAGGGTTGTCAGGAAAAGCAGGTTCTCCTGGCTGTTTCGTGCTTTTGAGGCGGCCAGGGCAGCGGCAGGGAGTGAGCCATTTTTCAGCAGGCGTTCGCGGAAGACAATTAATTCCCCGTCCGGAAATAACGGGCTGGGAGTGGGAAGCTGGGGGAACTCGCCGGCATTCATTCCGGCCAGAAGCACCACCTTGAAGCGGAGGCCTGCGATGTCAAACGGATTGAGAATCCATACGCCGGATTCGTCAGAGGGGCCGGGCGAGACCGTGAGGTTCCCGAGGGACCGGTTTATCAGATCCACAATGCTGGCCCAGTTGATTTTGTTGTCCGCCACAAGGGAATGCTGGCGCAGGGTATTAAGCATCTCGAGTGCCGCTTCATGGGCTTTAGTGTTAAGGGTCCAGGCGCGGTGGGCGAGGGTATCGCCGGGAGGGATTTCGGTGCTGGAGTCCAGCGTGAGAAATTCGCAACGGGCAAGGAGGTCAGCCATTCCTTCCTCAATCGTATGGATCATGGCTTGGCCGAGGACGGTCTTGTAAAGCTCGATGATGACGTTGGCCCTGGCTTCGGCTTTTTCGCGCGTCGGATACTGCTGATTTTCGGAATAGGGATTGGTGTAGTAACTCACGAGCCGGCGGGCAAGACGTTTGGGGTCATCAATAATGGGTTCGGCTCCGGCCCGCAGAATATCATCGGCCAGGGTGGGTGGGTCGTCGAGGCCTTTGCTCTTCCAGTTAATCCAGGGGCTTTCGAGCAGGGCGCAGAACACTTCCCGCTCACGTGTGGCTGAAAAGCGCGCCAGATTAAGAAGGGTTTTGATGATGGGGATCGCCAGCAGGGGAACACCGCGGCGGAAGTAATAGGGGATGTTGAAGCGGCTGAAGACGTCCATGATGGCATCAGAACAGGCTCCGAGATTGCGGGTGACGAGGCAGAGGTCTTCGGGACGCAGGGGGTCAGGCCGGTCATGGAGTTCCCAGGCAATCCGGCGGGCGAGGTCTTCAATTTCGCCATAGAGGCCGACGGAGGTGGAGAATCCGACACAGGCGCGGGACGGATCTGCGAGGGCCCGGTCGTGCATGGCATAACCTTCGCGCAGGCTGGTCAGTTCCTCAATAGCGATCCGGGTTGATGTGGCTTGAAAGGCGAGGCCGTCAAGATCCTCGCTGCCGGTGGCACCATCAAAGAGCAGGCGCCCAGCCCGTGTCATCAGCTCCTGCGCCCACCAGTCCTGTTCATGTTCCGAGAGAATGTGATGAATGTGAACATGGTCCTGACCCAACTGGGAGGCGAGGGCGTGAATGACTGATTCTTGAAAGGGGGCCACCCAGCGGACGGAAACAAAGGCAATGGTGGCAGCTTGTTTCAGGGGTTGTGGCCAGCAGGTGCGTGCACCGCGGAGCAGGGCGAGGATGGCGGTGTTGACGGCGGTGTCGTCGGCCACAAGGAGTGTCTGGCAGACGGAGGAGTAAGCATTATAAAGGGCCGCGAGATCGGGATTTTTAGGGGAGCGCCTGTCTTGTGCCAGGAGGGAGACGAAATCGGCTGAGCGGTCAGCGAGCGGGGCGATGGTGTCGGTCAGTTCTTCCAGCGTTTCTTCCAGGGCCGCGGGGGTAAGCGCGGAGAGCATGGAGTTGTCAGGACGTTGGGTGGCTCGGAAATTTGAGACGGCCTCCACGATGGCAAGTTCCCGATCCAGATCGGTGATCGGGCGCAGGGTGTGGCCCTTGGCATCCTTAAGGAGGCCAGCTCGGGCGGCCGCCTCTGCGCAAAGGCGCAGGAATGAGCCGAGGGTGAGATGTTGGCGGCCATCGAAAAAGCCGGACCGCTCCAGCGCGCGACGCTGAACCTGCCGGAGGGCGACTGCGGTGGGGTAGATGATCAGATCGTGGTGCCGTGTACGGATTGTCGATTTTGCGGTCATGGGTTTGGTCCGGTAGTTTACTTGTTCGGTGAGAGAAATCAACTTTACCGCGAAGGTCTAAAAAAACCAT
>JBAXDB010000073.1:0-12864 GCA_037141135.1 bacterium
TAAACAGCTACCTTAAAGACCTGATGCTGACCTGGCCCCTTGAAAACCATGAAACCGTCGCCAAACAAGCGGCTAGTGAACAGTGGACACACACAGAATACCTGACCCGCCTTATGGAAGGGGAGCACTTGCGCCGTCGTGATAACCGTATTCTACGGCGTATCCAGTCGGCTCACTTTCCTGTTGCTAAAACACTCGACAGCTTCAACTGGAGCTGGCCAAAAGCCATCAACCGGCCACAAATCCAAAACCTGTGCCGGCTCCAGTTCATAGAACAAAATACCAATGTGATCTTCCTCGGTCCGGTTGGCGTTGGCAAAACCCATCTCGCCAGTGCAATCGGTTATGCCGCTTGTATGGAAGGGCATTCCGTGCTCTTCACGTCGACTGTAGATATGATCAATACGCTTGCCGCAGCACAAGCCGCCCAACGCTTGAAACAGGAACTAAAGAAATACCTCACCCCACGCCTCCTGGTATTGGATGAGCTTGGGTATTTACCCATTGATAAGTTCGGCGCTGATCTACTCTTCCAGGTCATCAGCGCCCGCTATGAACGTGGCCCTATCGTGTTGACCACTAATAAGCCCTTCAAGCACTGGCCCACCATTTTCAATAACGACAGTACCCTAACTGCTGCCGTTCTTGACCGCCTCCTGCATCATGCGGAATCAATCGTCATTCAGGGGCAAAGTTATCGAATGAAAGATCAGCCCGAAGCCTGAAACTATCTGGGTGGCTTAAAAATCGAGCCACCCAGCTTTCCGCCGCGGGGTTTAACCCAGCTTTCCGCCGCTGTTCACAGGCTTGTGCTTTCGCGCATAATAGCGAGTATATTTTATGACTATATTGCTATCTATCATTGCCGTCTTGGTTGGCCTTTCCGGCTCTGTGTTTGCGCAAAACACCTACTCCTACGACCCATTGAACCGTTTACAGACCATCACTTACGGCGACGGGCGCTCGGTCGGCTTCCATTACGATGTGCAGGGCAATCTGATCTCCCGCACCGTGGTGTCGTTTGGTGCGGACGTCAACACGAACGGCATTCCGGACGCCTGGGAGAACCAGTATTTCGGTAACCTGACCACGGCCTCCTCGACGTCAGATGCCGATCATGATGGAAGTCCTGACTGGCAGGAATTCTGGGCGGGAACCGTACCGACCAACTCCATGTCATGTCTGGTCATCCTCCCTGCGTCAAGACCCTCTTCAGAGGCAGGGCAGGTTATCCGCTGGCAGGGAACAACCGGAACATTCTACAGGATTGAACGCTCCACCGATCTCCTCGCCCAGCCTGCGTTTCAAACGGTTGCAACGGATATCCGCGGTGTAGAAGCCGCCTCATGGACCGATACCACGGTTCGTACGGAAGGGGTGCTCTTTTATCGGATCGTCGTGCAACCCTGAGCTGTTGTCGATCCCTACAATCCGTTGTTTATGTAAGGCGATCCCTTCATAAAGAAAAGCACCATGGCTGACATACAAAAGAATGCAGAGATGGTATCAATGAAGCCTTCACAAATTCCGAATTCACTCTATTGAGATGAACCAGAAATTAAGGTGCTTGATTAAAATGATGTGTCGCCCTCAACTTCTTCGACGCTTCAACAGTTCATTCTGTCGTGGTTGGAGAGTGAACGTTGTTCTGCTTTGTCTCAGCGCCTCTGTCGCCGTGGCCGAGGTGAGCCCGAATAACGGCCCCGCGACGGGTGGAAACACTCTTCTCGTTACTGGAATTGGATTGGGTAATGCGGACATCACGAATGTGACTATCTGTGGAATCACGGCCAATATCAATAGCCAATCCACGAACTCGGTCACTCTCGTGGCGGGCGGCGGTGGTGAGGGCCCCGGCGACATTGTGGTGCGATCCATCAGTCGTGGAGCCACAACACTCACCAATGCCTACACCTACAATACTGCTGGCATGATCTGTGGGGCATTGACGGGTTGGACCAGCGTGAGCAACCTGCCTGCCGTAAGGATGAACCTGGCCGCCGCAAGTCTGACGGGGACTGTTTTTGCCATCGGAGGCGTGAATCAAGACGATTCCTACTCCAATCGCGAAGTTTATAAATATGATGTGGCACAACCGGCACAAGGATGGAAGGCATCGACAAACCTGCCGGAGAATCGCGCTTACCTCGCCGCAGCGAGTGCGTGCAACAAACTCTACGCCATCGGTGGGTGGGGTGCTTATGGACTCATTTCCAGTGTCTTCCGGTTCGATTCCGCCCAGGGCTGGACGAGCGTAACTAATCTGCCGGAACCGAGGGGGTATCTCGCTGCAGCCAGCGTCGGCGGAAAAGTTTACGCCATCGGCGGAGAAGATCCGCCCTTGAATAGTTTGGGGGTGGTTTACCGGTATGATCCGGCGCAACCCGGACAAGGCTGGACGAGTGTGAGCGATCTGCCGGACTACCGGCGCAATCTGGGGGCGGCCAGCGTAAACGGTAAGCTGTACGCGATCGGGGGGATAGACTATTGGGGATATCCCCAGACCACGGCTTGGGTTTATGACCCGCTTTATCCGGAAGCCGGGTGGAGCGCTATTAATGATACTCCTTCGTGTGCTTGCGCGGTATCCGGTATCAACGGAAAGGTATACGCCATCAGTGGGATGAATGGATCTTCGGTCTATAAATACGACCCTTTGCAGCCGGAACTGGGGTGGGTGAGCGAAGCCAGCCTTCCGGTAGAGCGATACGGGTTGGCGCTGACCAGCGCCGGAGGTAGCCTGTTCGTCATGGGCGGGCGTAACGCCGGCGGAACGGTATATTCCACTGTGTACAAATCCGTGTTTGCTGCTGGTGTTTCACCGATTGAGGGACCGTCTGGCGGCGGTAACACCGTGACGATCTCAGGGAGTAATCTGGGCGCAGGCGACGTGACGAATGTCACTCTGTGCGGTGTCCGCGCCACCGTCGTGACGGACAACAGTCCGACCCAGGTAGTGGTCACGGTGGGTGCAGGAGGCGCCGGGACCAATGGCGATGTGGTGGTGATGTCGACCCGGTACGGTAAGACCGTTGTACGGAACGTCTACACCTACTTGTCGCCGCCGCCTCCAACGCTGCCAGCCACTAACATAACGCTCAATAGTTTCTATGCCAACTGGACCAGTTTGGCGGGTGCCACGAATTACCTTCTGGATGTGGCCGGCACCAACACCTTCAGCCTCTGCGTGCCGGGCTATAGCAATTGCCTCGTCGGAAATATTGTGACCTACCGAGTGCGTGGCTTGGATTCCGGCACTCCCTACTGGTATCGCGTGCGTGCGGTGAAGAATGGACTGGCTGGGGAGAACTCCTCGGCCATGAACGTTCAGACCCTGATCGCGAGTTTGAGCCTCAATAACGGGCCGGCGGCGGGAAGCAACCTTGTGACGATTTCCGGCGCCGGCCTTGGTAGTGGCGGTACGGATATCACCAATGTGACGATGTGCGGCGTGAAGGCGGCAATACAGAGCCAGGCCACGAATTCCGTGACCGTTCTTGTCGGGCCGGGTGGATCCGGAACCGGCGATGTGGTCGTGTACTCAAAAATCAAGGAAGTCACGCGGATAGTGGGCGCCTACCGCTACAACCCGCCCGGTGTGATTGGGCTGGCGCACTGGGGCAACGGCGGTAATCTTCCGGTGGAGTCGGCGTTTGTGGCTGCTGCGGCCGCGAATGGGCGTATCTTTTCCCTGGGGGGAGAGAGTTGGGATTCATATTTGTCCAACGTCTACGCGTATGATCCACAGCATCCGGAGCAGGGGTGGACCAGCGTGAGCAGCCTCCCGGCCCCGCGCTCAATGTTGGCGGCTGTCAGTGTGAATGGGATGGTTTACGCCATCGGTGGTTGGGACGGTTCGGCCTGCCAGTCTTCCGTGTATGTTTACGACTCGGCACATCCGGAGGGTGGCTGGAAGACCACGTCCAGCCTGCCGGGCCTGCGTGGTTTTCTCAGTGCCGCCACGGTGGACGGCAAGATCTACGCCATCGGCGGGTTCGACGGCTATGCGTACCAGTCCACGGTCTTCTGCTACGACACCACCCAACCGTGGGTCGGGTGGACCAGCGTGAGCAATCTGCCGGCACCCAGGGCGCACCTGGCGGCAGCAAGTGCGGGTGGAAAACTCTACGCAATCGGCGGGTGGGATGGGGATGGGTGCCAGTCCAGCGTGTTCCGTTACGATCCGGCGCAACCGGTGCAGGGGTGGATCAGTGTGAGTAACCTGCCCGCCGCGAGAGCCTATCTGACGGCGGCGAATCCGGCAGGACAGATCATGGCTATTGGGGGTTATGGGGAGGGAGCCGAACAGTCCTCGGTTTATCTGTACGACCCGGCACAGCCGTCACTGGGTTGGTCGAGCCTGGAGGGGCAACCGGTCCCGTTGCGCAACATGGCCGCCGTCAGCCTGAATGGCAGGGTGTATATGTTCGGCGGGTTCAGCGCGAGCCTGTCCTACGCGAGCCAGTACTATGAAGCATATAATGCGGCTGCAGTCGTGTACGAATGGGACGGCACGGGCGGTGTGGTTCCGCGGCTCGGCCCGCAGGCGGGCGGGCAGACGGTCACGCTTAACGGGAGCAATTTCGGTAATGGTGGCGATATCACCAACGTCACATTGTGCGGCTATCCGGTCAGTGCGATTCTCAGCCAGAGTGCCTCTCAGGTGGTCGTCCGGACGGGCCTATCCGCCGCGGCAGTCACCGGTGATGTGCGCATCTGTTCCATCAGTTACGGTCTGACCACCAAGGGTAAGGCCTACACGTATACGGACGCCGTCGTGACCAACGGCGTACCCGAGTGGTGGCTCCGGCAGTACTTTCCTGTGGATAACGATCTTCGGCTCCTGGCGCTTTCGGATACCGATGGGGATGGGGCATCCACGCTGGATGAGTACGGTGCGGGCACCGATCCGTCCCGCAGCGATTCAGTGCTGGCGATGAGCCGTTCCACAAACGGGGTTTGGGCGGGATCCAACGGGTTTATGGTGTCATGGTGGAGCGTGGCGGGCAAACGCTACACCCTGCAACGGGCCACGAATCTTGTGACAGGCTTCAATTGGAACGTGAAGACTAATATTGCGGCGATTGCCCCAATGAACACGGAGACGGACAAGACCGTCACCGGGACGGGCCCCTGGTTCTATCGCATCAGGGTGGAGTAAAGATTTATGGCGTGGCGGGAGTAACCTATGATTTGTTTTCGAAAAGAACGGACTGGCTACAGATACGGGCTGGCTTTACTTGTTGTAATCGGACTGGTGTTGTGTGCTCCGGCTCGGGCGGCCTCGAATGCCGGCCTGCATCCCACCGGTTACAAGCCCCCGACGCCTGAGGAGGAGGCGCGGGCCGCTCCTTACACGACGAAGGTCAAGTCAATCGATGATCTGCCTTCCTTCCGGTCGCTACAAGCCAAAGGGTTGGTCTCTGCTACGGAAACCAATCTGCCGTCAAAAGTGGCGAACCTCCAGTACCTTCCGGTGGTTGGTTTACAGTTATGGAATGACTGCGGATCATTTTCTCCTAGTTATTATGTGGCCACGTATGAATTCGCGAAGGCACGTGGCTGGATCAGGCCAGATCTGGCAGTGAATCCAGAACGGGTGATGAGTCCGGGTTTCGCGTTTCAGATTGTTGGCAGCGGACTGAATGATGGCGCATCATTAGGGGCGGTTTTAGAGCTAATTTGTCAATATGGTATTGCCACTTGGAAAGAATTGCCTGAATCGGCCTATTACAGATACTACCCCAACACGGAAGCCATTTGGCGCATTGCGAGCTCAAATCGCGGCGACCGCATTCTCCAATTCGAACTGTCAACTGACGCCGGAATCCAAGCGGTCAAAGCGTATTTGGCTTCAGGGCACATTCTGAGCACCGGCTCCAGCTGGCTGTATTCTGATGTACAAGATGCCTACCCTACAGGAACGAACACGGATAACGGTGTAATGTATGGCGGCGGTGTTGTCTTTAGAGAACCAAGGTCGGGACATGCTTACGCGCTGATCGGGTATGACGACAACAAGACATACAACGCCGGCGGCATCATCAAGCAAGGCGCATTCCTCTTTGTGAACTCATGGGGGCCGGGCTGGGGCGTTACTTGCGAGCCGGGTGGTACGGCGGGCTATTGCTGGTTTGGTTACGATTACGCACGCACTTACATAGGAGATGTGTCAGGTCTGACGGTTCGGGAAAATTACCAGCCCAAGGATTACCTGGTCATCGATGTTGAGCATCCGAAGTTCGGTGAAATGGGACTTTCGGTACAGGCGGGTCCCTTTTCGGTGAACCATACCAATACAGAAGTGGTGCTTCCTCTTCCCAGTTTTGGAGCGCGTCGTTTTTCGGGGCGGATAGCCAAAGACATCACCGATCTCGCCGGCCCGGATCCTATGGCCTACTGGTTGAATTCATACGATGCTTATCTGCCTGCCTTTTCGGGGCCCGGTATTTATGAAGGCTCGATCACGAATGCCTGGATCGAGAAAAATGGAGGACAGATCCTGCCCGCTTCCGGCATGCCTCTCAAGACGATGGATTGGTCTAGTGTTGCCGCCCCCGTTGGCTACATCCATTCCCAAAATCTGGTAGACCCCGGGCTTGATCTGGATTGGAAACAACGGCCTGTAGATTTTTGTGAGGTATGGGCTGATGTGGACAAGGATGGCGACCCGGATTTGTTGCTGAACTACAGGGCGGAAGGTGTGCGTCAACGTATTTTGTTCCGTAATGACAGCGGAATCCTGAAGCAGATGGACAGTGGTTTGCCTGAAGATAATCTACCCTTCTGGGGCCAGGGTCCCACAATGGCCGCTGGCGACTACGATGGCGACGGCTATGTGGATCTGGCGCTTCTCACCGGCGATAAAGGGCTGCGCATATTCCGCAACAACATGGGCCGCGGATTCTATGACAGTGGCATTGACATGCCGAGCATCGCGATTCCAAGCCCTCTGCTTTGGGCCGACTGCAACGGCGATGGAGTCGTGGATCTGACCGTCGGCGGTCACGTGCTGGTCAATCAGCGCACCAATTTTGTAGACCGGGGTGCTATTTTTGCAGACCGGTCACAGGGGGCTTGGGGCGACTATAACAACGACGGCCTCTTGGACTATGTTTGCGGCGGCACGGTCTGGCGGCAGATGCCGGGCGGTTCTTTCAATGCGGTGGCTTCGGTCCCTGACGGCTCCTGTGCGTGGGGCGACTACAATGGAGATGGACTGCTTGACCTGGCGGTCTGCTCGTGGGGGCGTACCTTCATTTGTCGCAACGATGGCGAAGCACACACGCCAGCCTATCAACAGTGGGCACCTGCGGGCGGCTACGAAACAGTCCCGGAGAAATTCGAGCTTCGCTTGGCGCTCCTGCCGGGAACCCCGCCGGGCGGTGCTAATGGCGGCGTGCAGTGGGTGGATGTTGATAATGATGGTCGCATGGATATTGTCGGCGGCGGTGAGCAGGGCGGCAATCCCATCTATGACACCGGACGGGCGGTGGTTCTGCGGCAACGGAGTCCGGGGGTCTTCGAGGATATCGGCGGTCTGGAAAGATTGAGCAAGTACTATACAGGCCTGCAAAAGATCACGTTTTATTGGGGTGATATTGGGGTGGTGGATGTGGATGGGGACGGGGATGTGGATATGAGTCTTGTCGGCGAGACTCCGAACCTCGGTAGCAGCATGCCGGACATCCATCCATCGGCATGCTGTCTTTTCAGAAGTGTAGTGGCTGATCCGCAATACATTAACCGACCCAATGCGCCGCCTGCCACGCCTGGGGGAGGAATCGTCACCGCCGTTGCCGGCCGGGCTGTGCTCGCGTGGAGCGCCGTTCAGGACGATCACACACCCCAGGCTTCTATCTCCTATCGGGTACGGGTGGGAACCCAGCCCGGGGCGTGCGACGTAGTCAGCCCGGCTCAAGGTCAGGGCAAAGGGGCGATCACGCATTCGTGGCGGATTGGCAGTTCCTATCCTTTCCACGGACCAACGAATTGGGGTATCACGCCGCCAGGGCCGCCACCCGCCGAGGTCGTGGCTCAGACCAATGCCCCCTTCGGGTTGCGGCTGAGCAACTTGCCGCAGGGGCGTTACTACTGGAGCGTGCAGGCGGTCGATGGCAGCCGTGCGGCCTCGCCGTGGAGCGTGGAACAATCGTTCTCATGGGGTGCGACTGCTGTGCGGACCGGCGATCTCAATGGGGATGGGGTCGTGGACGCAGCCGACCTGGTGCTTTGCCGTCGTATGGTATCCAGCAAGACAACGCCCAACCTCGTCACTGCAGACATGGATGCTAATGGCCTTCTCGACAACTCGGACGTGCGGCTGCTGGCCAAACTGATCCTTGGACAGACCAGCGGAACGAACTTCCTGCCTTTGGCCCAGGCGAAGATCGGACCTGCGGGTGGCCGTTTGGCAGCCGCTGATTTCGAGGTGATTGTCCCGTCGGGCGCATTCCTGTCCGATGCCACATTGACGCTCGACTACTCCTGTGAGCAGCCGCCGCCGGGAGCCCCTCGCCAATCGCCGCTGTTCCAAGTCACGGGCATTCCGGGCATACTGGCCACGTCCCTGGTTGTCCGGGTGCCGGATGGACGACAATCCACCACGAACCCCATTCAGGTGGCCCTCGGACAATGGCTGACTTCCAGTAAGGACCGGGAAACTCCTCGACTTTCCTATCAGCGCCTTGGGGGCGAGAAGGATGCGGACGGCTGGCTTCGCTTCAACGTGTGGCCCGATCAATCGGCAAAAATTGTGCCGTCAAAACTGGGGCCTGCCTCCGTTGGGACACTGGACATTGGAGGGGCGACGAACTTCAGCCCGGTCAGCATTATGATTGGGCGTTGCGATGGCTGGAAGTGGTCGGGGATGCAAGCGGATCATTTTCGTGTCTGGTGGACCGGGGACAAACCGAGATACGCACTAGATCTCCTGTCGGATCTGGAGGATGCCTATGCCCTTTACGTGTTTTATTATCCCCAAATATCGACCTTGCGAAACATGAACGTGAATGGCGTTGTCAAGGGGGCTCCACTTGACGTGTACATGATGGCACTGGATGGGGCCGAGGGGGAGGTGTTTGGACAGGACCCGGATTCGGAATATATGGGTATCGACACGAGTTTGGTTACTGTTGAGAATATGGACGAAAAGCGGCGTACCACGGCCTTTCACGAGTTTTTTCATGTCGTTCAGGATATCGTCTGCATGCGGCCCTATGACCGCCGTATTAATGGAAATGGGGATACCGTAAAATGGTTCCCAACAAGTGATAATAAGTATTTAGAGGCTCAGGAGAGTGCAAGCACATGGGTGGAACGGTTTGCCACAACCCGTCCTAATTATTACCCGGATCTGTGGGGCGACTTTGAGATTCGGAACCTGGTCTTTGACGGATACAGTTACTCGCGACAGTGCGCGACGAACACCTCCTTCTGGAGTTGGAGTGGGGACCGGATCAATAAGACCGGGTACGCGTTCTCTTCGCTGCTGATTTACTTTGAACAACGCTTTGGCACTAAGTACGTCTTCGATATTTTTAACCGCATTGCCGCTGGAATGGATCGTGAGGATGCGGTCATTGGCAGCCTGCCCATTGCCGATATGTCATGGCACAACGATTTCTACAAGGCGTTGGTGCTTAACGACCCTAACACCAACATCTGGGGAGGCTATCCTGTCTATATGACGAATGGTAAACGACCTCCTCAATGGCCCGATCGTACGGTGGATTTGTCGGAGGCTGGAAACCAGCCAGCAGCGAATATCCGAATGTATCTGGCGGGCCTAGGTGCTCAGGGAACTCTCTTAACATACCCATTTAATTTGGTGGCTACGGCGCAGTATGGTGGTGTGGTGTTTGCGTTGCACAATGAGAAATATCAAGACGAGGATCTCTCTGTGTTCAGGACCCATGACCGTGTCGAGTCGAATGCGGACACCCTTGGGGGTACCAACTATACAACTTCGCCTGGCGTGAAGCGCTATTTTCTCCCCGGGATAACAAATGCTTTTGGCTGTGGTCCAAACTCTATTGGGCACGGCTCATTCCAACATAGTTTGATTGCGCTGGCAGTACGATCTAACCCGGAAAAGCGGTTGCGCGACCAGTTATACACGGAATTCTTGGGCAGTTGGCTGAATGTAGGCTTGGCGAACATGGGGGGGAGTTCCAACGTCGTTTCTGCCGCCACAATCCAGGGTTGGCCGTTGGGTGATTATGGCTCCATCGTCGCAAGCCCTTGTAATCCTTACTTTCCGGTGTTCGACTGCCGCAGCACGGTTTCATTCTCAAATCTTGTATGGACGTTAACCGGTAGGGAGGACGTGATACCGGATGGTACTTACACGACACGGTGGAACGAGGTTAATTTGGAGATTTGGAGCGACGGACGGATCGAATGTCCGGCCGTGGCAGTTTTTTCACCCATATCCACCGCCGCCACCTATACAGATTCCTCGTACGATAGCCATCAGGTGACGTACAGCCCCCGCACCGCGAACCCCTTCGTGGTGGATAAGTACAGCGCCTTTCCTGATAACACCTTTCTGATTTATGATTATATTCCCCATGCATGGCTGATCAGCCGCACGCCTATCACTGGCTCGAATTTTGTGATGAGACTGGAGGCCC
Source organism: bacterium (assembly GCA_037141135.1). GTDB lineage: Bacteria > Verrucomicrobiota > Kiritimatiellia > CAIKKV01 > CAITUY01 > JAABPW01. The sequence continues at coordinate 10,635 of JBAXDB010000073.1, forward strand.
AAGAAGATGAGGCGTATTTTCAAGTTATTCGGTTCTACTCTACCACTGACACGAATCAAAGAACGGGAGCGGGCAGTACCAGAATGAATTATATTACAGCGGGCCTCTTCCGTATCAGACGCTTTTGAACGAGGTGATTATGTATGCTCAAATTAGAATAGTGCATGGAACTGCAATGTGGTTCTGGTTGCCGTTGCTTCTGGCCCTGGTCGTGCCGTCGTCTGCCGCGCCGTTGCTGTCGGTGAGTCAGGCCACGGTAGTACCCGGGCAGCCAGCGGCCCTGGAATTGCGTTTAGCCCAGGGAGTTGGCGCCTATGGCGGCGTGAACGCCACCTTGGTCTTCCCGCCGGCGCTTATGCCCACCGCCCTCACGCCCGGCATGCTCCTGACCGCACAGGATGCGGAGGTCTACTGGCAGCGGGTGACGGAATCCAACGGGGCAACCCGGCTTTCTCTGGCCGTCGGGTTCGGTTCGAACAGCGTAGCTAGTGCGAGCGGTACGTTGCTGTGTCTTAGCGTGTCCGTCGCGGCGAGTGCGACAGCAGGGGTTTACGCCGTGACCTTCTCGGAGACAGCCTCCGATTCCTTGGTCAACACCCGTCATGCGCTTTCGTCCTCAGACGGCTTCTCCTCAGTGGCGCACACCGTGGCGGCAGGGGCGGTAACGGTGACGACAGATACCGCCTTGGACAGCAACGGCAACGGTATTCCCAATATGTGGGAGGTGCGCTATTTCGGGAACATCACCAACATTACCGATCAGACCGATGCCGACGGTGACGGGCTAAAGGACAAGTATGAGTATCTGGCGGGCACGGACCCCACCGACACGAATTCGTGTCTTGCTCTACGAGCAGCGAATTCCCGCCAGGGCCCGGTGATTCAATGGTACAGCATCGCTGGCGCAACCTATGACGTGTATCGCGCCACCAATCTGGTTGCAATCACCCCTTTCTCGAATATAGCCCCCGGCGTGTCGGCCGCCTATCCGGTAAACTCCTACACCGACACCACCGCGTCAGGACACGTAAACTTCTACGATGTTCATAAAAGGTAAATCCTTAATGCATCATTAGAGGCGGTTTGGAGTACCTGGTGGTACCTGCCAGATGCGAATGCGTTATTGCCCGCCTTGTCACGTGTCCCCCCGTCCGCGTCAGTGTGTGACACGATGGCCGTGATCCATTGGAAAGGAGGCGACAAGGTCAAGGTGCTGTCCTGGTTGACTGTTGCCGATCTTATTATGTGTTGCCGATCTTATTATGACCGTACGCGGTTCCCGAATTAAACCTGATAAAAACGGTCTCCATTATCGCTCTCTGATCGTAAAAAGTCCCCGTAGACATCATAAGATTTTTCGATATTTCCCAGTGCCGTCATAAAAGTATAAGGCCGATACGACGGGGCTGGCTAAATCGCTAAATGTATTTCCTTTCTATCTGACCGATGCGGTCATATGTGCTTGCTAAGTTTATGACCCCGCTGGCTGCGGGGTAAATCCCCCCGGTTATTTGTTAGCCGAAAGGAGCATCATGGCTTCATTGAATGTGACGCCTCGGATTTTCACGAAGAAATCTATCGCGTTGCCGGACTGGCCGTTATCCGGGCAGTTCCAGTAATGCTGCTTAACAACGACTTCATTGGCCATTCCGGTGATCGCATAGTTCCCGTCCGGGCGGGGGAGAAGCCGGTACCCGAGCTGTTCGAGTACCGGCTTGAGATGGATCTGGCGCGCCTGGCGTATTTCCGCCTTCGTCCAGAGGCTACGGCGCGACAGGTCAAGCCGGGACCATGTCATGATCTTTTCTCCAATGAGGTTGCATTAAGACACGGTTGACCTGATCGATACCGATGACCTGTTTGCGGTCCCGTACGGCCTCGAGCATGGCGGAGATGCAGAGGTTGCGGGTGCGCCACAATCAGCGGCTTCCCCTGCCAGTGGAACCAGAGGTCTGAAAACAGGCCGGGTTCGTAAAGATCACGATACACCTCACGTAACGAGGGACCGCCGCCATCTGACGGATTACAGTAAAACGCCACGGCGGGCGCCGCAAATGGATAAGAAATCGCTTTTCTGGTGGTACGGGCACACGCCCGTTGAGACCGCCCGGAACCATCCCTGAAACATCGTTTTCATGGTGGAGATCATGGAGAAAGCTGGCGAGAAGGTCAAGATCGGGTACAAACCCCCATTTTGAAGCGCTGAGGCCGGTCTGATCATCGAAGCGGA